>JBEGJG010000349.1:0-2719 GCA_041184705.1 Candidatus Eiseniibacteriota bacterium | reverse complement strand
CTCGAGACCGAGGCCGTGGGCCAGCGCCCCGGCCTCGGTCTCGAGAGCAGCCCGTACGTGGCGGTGTTCGACGCCGACTTCGTGCCCGCCCCCGACTTCCTGCGGCGGATGCTGCCGCACCTGGCCGATCCGCGCGTGGGTCTGGTGCAGGCGCGCTGGGGGCACCTCGACCGCGACGCGGGTTGGCTCGCGCGCGCCACGGCCGCAGCTCCGATCCCGGCCGCCTCGTCGCCCGAGTCGTCGAGCAGCTGCACGTGGAGGCGATCCCGCGGCCAGTCGAGCGCGGCGACGGCCTCGACGAGGCGCCCCACCACCGCCGACTCGTCGCGCACCGGCAACTGCACGAGCACGGCGGGCTCGTCCCCGGGGGCCCACCACGGCTGTGGAGCCGTCGGGGAGGTCGCGGGCGCGGTCACGAGCGCCCAGCGATGCGAGGCGTAGGCGAGCAGACCGAGTTGCGCGACGGCGTAACCGCAGCCGGCGAGGATCGCGAGCGGACCCAAGGGTTCGGGGGTGGGCATCGGCGGCACTCTAGCCGAGTGCGCCGAGCCTCGCAGCCCGGCTCATGAGAAGCCGAACCCCGGCGGGCTCTCGCCCACCGGGGTCCGGTCCATGCTGACCGCGACGGTTCAGTTCATGACCTCGAAATCCGCATCCACCGCACCGTCGCCCTTCTTCTTGGTCTTGGCCGTCTCGCCGGGATCGACCTCGGCGGACGACGCCTCGGGACCCGTCGGCGGCGTCTGCTGGTAGAGCTTCTGCGTGGCCGTCATCCACTCCTTGGCGAGCGTGTCCGCGGCGTCCTCGATGGCCTTCACGTCCTCGCCCTTCACCGCCTCGCGCACGGCCTTGATGTGCTCGCGCAGCGACGACTTGGTGGCCTCGTCGAGCTTCTCACCGTGCTCGCCGATGCCCTTCTCGACGTCGTACGCCTGGCCCTCGCACTTGTTGCGGGCCTCGGCCAGCGCCTTGCGACGCTGATCCTCCTCGGCGTGAGACGCGGCGTCGTCCACCATGCGCTGGATCTCGTCGTCCTTCAGACCGCTCGAGGCCTCGATGCGGATGCTCTGCTCCTTGCCGGTGTCCTGATCGCGCGCGGACACGTGCAGGATGCCGTTGGCGTCGATGTCGAACGTGACCTCGATCTTGGGCGTCCCACGCGGCGCGGGACGGATGCCGTCGAGGTGGAAGCGGCCGAGGCTCTTGTTGCCGCCCGCCATCGAACGCTCACCCTGCAGCACGTGCACCTCGACCGACGGCTGCATGTCGGCCGCGGTGGAGAACGTCTCGCTCTTGCGGGTCGGGATCGTGGTGTTGCGCGTGATGAGCGGCGTCATGACCCCGCCCAGCGTCTCGATGCCGAGCGACAGCGGCGTCACGTCGAGCAGCACGACGTCCTTCACGTCACCGGACAGCACGGCGCCCTGGATGGCCGCGCCGATGGCGACGACCTCGTCGGGGTTCACACCCTTGTGGGGCTCCTGACCGAAGATCTCCTTGACCAGCTCCTGCACGCGCGGCATGCGCGTCGAGCCACCGACGAGCACGACCTCGTCGATCTGCGACGGCGACAGGCCGGCGTCCTTCAGGGCCTGCAGCACCGGACCGCGGCAGCGCTCGATGAGCGGCGCCACGATCTGCTCGAGCTTGGCGCGCGTCAGGGCAGGTTCACGTCGGTCGAGAGCGTGCCCGACAGCTCGCACTTGGCCTTCTCCGCGGCCTCCTTGAGGCGCTGCAGGGCCATGGGGTCCTTGCGCAGGTCGAAACCCTCCTGCTTCTGGAACTCCGCGGCCAGCCAGTCGATGATCATCTGGTCGAAGTCGTCGCCACCCAGATGGGTGTCGCCGTTCGTCGAACGCACCTCGAACACGCCGTCGCCGATCTCGAGGATCGAGATGTCGAACGTGCCGCCGCCGAGGTCGAACACGGCGACCTTCTCGTCCTTCTTGCGATCGAGGCCGTAGGCCAGAGCGGCCGCGGTGGGCTCGTTCACGATGCGCTTCACGTCGAGCCCGGCGATGCGGCCGGCGTCCTTGGTGGCCTGACGCTGGCTGTCGTTGAAGTACGCGGGCACCGTGATGACCGCCTCGGTCACCGTCTCACCCAGGTACTCCTCGGCGGTGGCCTTCATCTTCTGCAGGATCATGGCCGAGATCTCGGGCGGCGAGTACTCGCCCCCACCCGCCTTCACGCGCACGTCGCCGTTGGGACCCGACACGACCTCGTAGGGCACGAGCTTCTTCTCACCGCCGACCTCGTCGAAGCGACGACCCATGAAGCGCTTGATGGAGTAGAGCGTGTTCGTGGGGTTGGTCACCGCCTGACGACGCGCGACCAGTCCCACCAGACGCTCGCCGTTCTTGGCGAACGCGACGACCGAGGGCGTGGTGCGCTGCCCCTCGACGTTGGCGATGACCTTGGGCTCGCCGCCCTCCATGACCGACACGCACGAGTTGGTGGTGCCGAGATCGATACCGATGACCTTACCCATCGCGAGACATCCTCCGCCGGAACCCCGGCTGCTTCGAAGCGACCCGCCCGACCCACGTCGGGACGTACCGCGTCACGTCCATCCTGTGCGTGCGATCCCGTTCGACCGGCGCACGCCCTCTCGACCGCATGCGAGGCGACCGCCTCACGCGAGCGCAGCGGCCCGGTCGGACCGGGACGTGCGCTCGGGTGCGCGACTCGCGCGTACGACCGCGAAACGCCTCGCACG
>JBEGJG010000348.1:0-2551 GCA_041184705.1 Candidatus Eiseniibacteriota bacterium | reverse complement strand
GACGCAACCGTCAGGTGCGCCGCATGACCGCGGCGGTCGGGCATCCGACGCTGCGGCTCGTGCGGGTGGCGGTGGGCCCGTGGCGGCTCGACGGGCTCGCCCCGGGCGCCTGGCGCGAGACCCCCGAACGCCCTTGAGGCCCAGCGGTATGCGTGCCGCGACGGCCCGCGCTATGCTGCGGGGACCCACTCGCGGGTACCGGAGGACCTCGATGACCCCACCGTTCCGCGCGGCGATCCTCGCCGCGGCACTCCTCGCCGTGCTCGCCGTCGCGGCACCCGCCGCGACCGGTCCGACCCCGGTGCGCTACGAGGCCGACACGCCGCACTCGCAGGTCGGCTTCACCGCTCGTTACATGGGCGTGGTGGATGTGCGCGGCACCTTCCCCGAGTTCCGCGGCACGCTCATGCTGGTCGCCGACGACCTGCCACGCTCCACGGTGTCGGTGGTCATGGACGCGAACAGCATCGAGACCGGGAACAAGCAGCGCGACAAGGATCTGCGGGGCCCCGACTTCCTCGACGTCGTGCGCTTCCCCAAGCTGCGCTTCACGAGCACGTCGGTGGCGGCGGCGGGCGACGGACTCGCGGTGACCGGCGACCTCACGCTGCGCAACGTCACCAAGAGCGTCGTGCTCGACGTGCAGCCCATCCATCCCGCCATGACCGACGCGCTCGGCGTGACGCGCATCGGCTACCTCGGCCGCACGCGCATCAATCGCTTCGACTTCGGCGTGGTGGGCAACAAGTTCTGGAACAACGAGTTCGCGCCCGGCCGGTTCGCGATCGGCGACACCATCGAGATCGCGCTCACGCTCGAGGCGCGCATCGAGGACCTCGAACGTCGCAAAGCCCCTGCGGGCAAGCGCCGTCCGGTGGTGGACAGTCTGGCCGCGGTCGCGCGCGCACAGGGTGCGGCCGGTGTGGGACGCGCGCTGCGCCGCGTGCGCGAGAGCAGCGCGTACGACCTGAGCGCGGGTGCGCTGACGCTGCTGGGTGGCCGCCTGCTGCAGCGGGGCGACGAGGCGAGCGCGATCGAGGTGTTGCGGCAGGCCGCCGAGATCCATCCGAACGCCGCCGACGTGCATGCCGAACTGGCCGAGGCGTACTGGGTGTCGGGGCAGCGTGAGCCCGCGATGCAGGCGGCGACCCGAGCCGTGACGTTGGACCCCTACCACACGAGCGCGCGGGAGACCCTGCGCTGGGCTCGAGGAGACGGACGCGCGTGGTGATCGAGGATCAGCCCATCCGCAACATCGCGATCTCGACCGGCGGCGGTGACGCCCCCGGTCTCAACGCCGTCATCCGCGCCGCCGTGCTCGCCGCCGAGAACCGCGGCTGGAACGTGTGGGGCATCCGTGACGGTTATCGCGGCATCATGGAGCCGCAGGAGTACGACGGGCAGGGCATGTTCCGCCTCACCCGCGACGCGGTCGCCGGCATCTCGCATCTCGGCGGCACCATCCTGGGCACCACGAACCGTGGCAACCCGTTCCACTACCCCGTGCAGCAGCCCGACGGCTCGTGGGGCGAGGTGGACCGCAGCGACGAGCTGATCGCGGCGCTCAAGGCGCGCGACATCGACGGCGACGGCTCGCTCGCGATCGCGTACGAGCTCGCCAAGAAGGGCGTGCGCATCGTGGGCGTGCCCAAGACGATCGACAACGACCTCGACCGCACGTTCATGACGTTCGGCTTCGACACCGCGGTGTCGTTCGCGACCGACTGTCTCGATCGTCTGCACTCCACCGCGGCCTCGCACCATCGCATCATGGTGGTCGAGGTCATGGGGCGCTACGCGGGCTGGATCGCGCTGCACGCCGGTATCGCCGGCGGGGCCGCGGCCATCCTCATCCCCGAGATCCCGTACGACATCGACAAGGTGGCCGAGCACATCCAGCGCCGGGTCAAGAAGGGCCGCCTGTACACACTGGTGGTGGTCGCGGAGGGCGCCGCTCCGAAGGGCGGGCACGTGAGCACGATCGGCAAGGCGGTCGGTCAGGCCGAACGACTGGGCGGCGTGGGCGAGAAGGTCGGGCGCGAGCTCGAGCGCCTCGCACAACGCGAGACGCGCGTGGTGGTGCTGGGGCACCTGCTGCGCGGCGGCTCGCCGACGAGCTTCGACCGCCTCGTGGCGCTGCGCTTCGGCGCGGCCGCGGTGCGGGCACTCGAGGCCGGGCACTCGAGCGTGATGGTGTCGCTCGAGCCGCCCTACCAGCCGCTCGAGGCCGCGGTCGGACGCATGAAGACCGTGTCGTTGGCGAGCGACACCATGGCCACGGCCCGCGACCTGGGGATCTGCTTCGGCGACTGACCCCGGGACCCGCAGCGCGCGACCACGACGGCCCTCCGGGACTCCCGGGGGGCCGTTCCGCTGTGGCGGGACTGTCGAGGTGATTCCGGCAACTCAAGGCCGGCGTCGCGCCCGGAGCGTTCAGCACCACCGAACCGCACGCCGCGGCCCGTTCCCGGCCCCCCGAGGCGGGGCGGGGCCCCTCGGGGGGCCGATGAGACACGGATTCCTAGCCCCCCGGGACCCGCGGCTATTGCTG
>JBEGJG010000347.1:0-3829 GCA_041184705.1 Candidatus Eiseniibacteriota bacterium | reverse complement strand
GTGGAGTACGGCGCGCGGCGGATGCCGAAGTAGTAGGCGTTCGACGTGCCCACCGACGGGTGCAGCGCGTACCCGGCCATGGAGTACACGCCGTTCCAGTTGGCGTTGGAGCCCACGCCGATGTCCTCGGGGTTCACGGTCATGAGCAGGCCGTGGAAGTCGGCCCATCCCTCGCCGAGCCCTCCCGCCATGTTCGTGGACAGGCCCGCGGCGTTGCCGACGAGGCGGTTGCTGATGAAGTGCCCCCACTCGTGCGCCACGATCTGGTTGTCGAGCGTGCCGTCACGCGCCACCGAGGGCTGGCGGGTCATGGTCACCGTGACCGACCCCGCGAGGAGCCCCGCCTTGAGCGCGTTGCCGTTGGCCAGTGTGACGGACAGCACCGGGATGGTGATGCCCGCCAGCGTGCCGCCGAGCCCCGGCGGGGTCGCGTTCGTGGCGTTGTCCGCGATGATGAGACCGATCGCCCCCGCGTTCTGCGCGATCTGGGCCTTGGCGCTGAAGCCGCACGTGCCGCGATCGAGCAGCACGATCTTGCCGCTCACCGCCGCGAAGTTGGTGAGCGCGGTGCAGCCGTCGTTCACCGGCGCCGCAGCGTCCACACCCAGGATGAGCGTGCCCGTCGTGTTGAAGCTCTGGGCACCGAAGCCCGAGGCGACGCCGACCGCGTAGGTGCCGGTCACCCCACCAGTGGCGGTGAGGCCCGCGATGCCGGCGGGCGTGAACACGTACATCTGCATGCGGGCCGGCGAGCCGTCGGACGGCGTGGACATGTTGGCGTTGTTGGTGCCGCTGTAGTCCTGAGCCTCGGACCGCATGGCGTCGCCGCCGAGCCCACCGCGAGCGTAGTTGTCGGTCTGACCGTTGCCCGAGGCCTCGTCGAAGCCCGAGTCGTAGTACCAGTCGTGGAAGAAGTTGTTGTTGTAGAACAGCTGCGTGATGGCCGCCATGCGCTGATCGCTCGACACGTTGGGGGCCAGCGCGGGGTCGTAGGCGCGGTCGAACGTGTTCGGCGACGTCACGGTGGCGCGCAGGTCACCGGCACCGAAGCCGTCGGGCGAGGCCAGGTCGGCGTACGCGTCCACGTTGTTGCCCGTGGTCGTCGTGGCGCCCGCCGGCAGCCACGGGTCGTTCGTGGACAACGGACCGTTCTGCAGGCTCTTCAGGACGGGAGCCGCGAACGTGGTCGGCGCGTAGAAGTCGTTGAACCCGGTCGGATGCGGCGACGGCGCGTTGCCCTGCGGGCCGTCCGTGGGGCGACCGACCGGGCCGGCATCGGCCCACACGCCGGCATCGGCCCACACGCGGTAGTGGAAGGTGTCGTGCACCATGATGTCGTGCCGGAACAGCAACGCACCCGTGTTGGCGTCGATCACGTACGAGTAAGCGCGCTCGGGGGCCATGAACTCCATCTGGTAGGCCGGCACGAGGGCTTCGGGCTGGTGGAACAGCGTGCGCTTCACACGCACCGGGCCCCCGGGACGCAGGCCGTCCTCGACGGTCTCGAGCGTCATGGCGGGCAGTTCGAAGGACTCGAAACCGCCCTCGAGGGTGCCGACCGATCGCAGACCCTTCGGCGAGGCGCCCAACTGAGCGAAGTCCGCGTAGCCGATGGCCACGGCCTCCTCGGGCGTGAGCGTGAACGCGAGGCCGCCCTGTGCCGCGCGCTGCGCCAGCGCACGGCTCGGGATGTAGCCCGAGACGCCCACGAGCCCGTGCTCGCGGTCCATGAGCACCTTGACCTCGTCGCGGAACACGTCGATACCGTCCACCTGCTGGGTGAACGCCACCACGATGCCGCCGCGCCCCGTGTCGTGCACGTAGCGCACGGGGGCGTCGACCACGTCGCTGCTCTGCAGCCGGTACAGGTCCTGCACCATGCCGAGGTGACGGCGCGCCGAGGCGGCGGCGTCGGGGCGCGCGGCCCCGGCCGCGAACGCGGTGCGCACGCCCGGCGTGCGGTCGGCCCACAGCATGTTGGGCACGTCGTAGCGCTCGTCCATGCTCTAGCGCTCGTCCATGCTCTTGGGGCTGGCGAGGCGCAGCACCGCGGCGTTGGCACGCGTGCGCGCGGCGCGGGTGCGGGTCGCCTCGGAGGGGCGCATGCCCTGCGTGACGTCGAGTTCGGGCAGCGGACCGGCCGTGGCCGCGAACGCAGTCAGGGCGAGCAGGGCGAGCGACAGCAACGACGTGCGACGGACGGGCATGGGGGCTCTCTCCGTGGGCGGGCCGCGGCCGAGGAGCGGGGGCTCCGGGGCCATGGGTTCCGTGTGCGAACGGGGAGCCTAGCCCGCCGACGGGCGGGGGCTCAATGGGGATTTCACGCCCCCATCGGTGAGGCCGCCCCGGCGGTGCGCCGGGGCGGCCTCGCACTTCACGCCAGCGCGGTCTCCTCGGGGTGCTTGGGTTCGGGCACCTCGGTCATGGTGGCCTCGGTGAGCAGGAGCACGCTGGCCACGGACACCGCGTTCTCGAGCGCGATGCGCACCACCTTGGTGGGGTCCACGATGCCCTCGGCCACGAGGTCCACGTAGCGCCGTCGTGCGGCGTCGAACCCGATGCGTCCGTCGCCCGCTCGCATGCGCTCCACGACCACGCCCCCGTCCACCGCGGAGTTCTCGGCGATCTGTCGCGCGGGGGCCTCGAGGGCGAGACGCAGGATCTGCACGCCCGTGCGCTCGTCGCCTTCGCACTGCGTCTCCAGAGCCTCGAGTGCCGCGGTGCAACGTAGGAGCGCCAGCCCGCCACCCGGCACCAGTCCCTCGGCCACCGCGGCTCGCGTGGCGCTGATGGCGTCGTCGAACGCCTCCTTGCGGCTCTTCATCTCGGCCTCCGAGGGTGCTCCCACCCGGATGCGTGCGACGCCGCCCGACAGTCGCGCGAGACGTTCCTCGAGCTTCTCGCGATCGTAGTCGCCGGTGGTCTGCGCGATCTCGTGGCGCAGTTGCTCGCGCCGGGCCTCGAGTGCCGCACGGTCCCCTCCACCCCCGACGAGCGTGGTGTGCTCGCGGTCCACCACCACGCGGTCCGCGCGCCCGAGGAACGTGGGGTCCGGATGATCGAGCCGACGCCCCAGCGATTCGCTCACGACCTGCCCGCCGACCAGGATGGCGATGTCCTCGAGCATGTCGCGCCGTCGATCGCCGAACCCCGGGGCCTTGACCGCGCAGCACGACAGCGTGCCGCGGATGCGGTTGAGCACCAGCGTGGCCAGCGCCTCGCCGTCCACGTCCTCGGCCACCAGCAGGAGCGGCCGCGCCTGCTGCGCGACGCTCTCGAGTGCGGGCAGCAGGTCGTTGAGCGCGCTCACCCGACGGTCGGTCACGAGCACGAGCACGTTCTCGAGCACGCACTCCATGCGTGCGCGGTCGGTCACGAAGTAGGGTGAGATCCAGCCGTGGTCGAACTGCATGCCCTCGACGACCTCCAGTTGCATCTCGGCCGTCTTGGACTCCTCGACCGACAGCACGCCCTCGTTGCCCACGCGTTCGAGCGCATCGGCCACCATGCCGCCGATGACCGCGTCGTTGTGCGCCGAGATGGTGGCCACGGCGCACTTCTCGGCGCGCGTGGTGACCGGTCGCGACTGCGCGCGCAACGCCTCGACCACCGCCTTCGCCGCGCGGTCGAGTCCCTGCTTGAGCGTGACGCTGCTCGCTCCGGCCACGACGTTGCGCAGTCCCTGCGCGTAGATGGCGTGCGCGAGCACGGTGCTCGTGCTGGTGCCGTCGCCCACCGCGTCGCCGGTCCGCTGCGCGGCCTCGCGCAGCATCTGCGCCCCGAGGTTCTCGACCGGGTCCTCGAGTTCGAGCTCGCGCGCGATGGTGAC
>JBEGJG010000346.1:0-3315 GCA_041184705.1 Candidatus Eiseniibacteriota bacterium | reverse complement strand
CGCCACGGCGTGCCACCGAGCGCCTCGATGCGCACCCGCATGCGTTCGTCGGCGGCGCGGTTCTCGGCCTCGCTGCACCGCGCATCGAGCGGGTTCCACGCCGTGAGCACGTGGAAGGGCCCGTGCGCGAGCAATCGTGACCGGTGCGCTTCCACCCACGCGCCCTCCTCGAGCACGGTGACGCGCGTCTTCAGATAAGCGGCGGCCTGTGGCGGAGCCTCGGACATGGATCCTCCTCGCGGAACACGACCGACGAAGCGACGTCGGAGCAGGTTAGCGATTCACCGTTCCGACCGAAACCCCTTGACCGTCCCCATGCGCGACCGGATGCTGCGCCTCATGCTCAACTGGATATGGGCGGCCTTCTTCCTGATCGCGTTCGCCGCCGCGATCGTGCACACCGTCGTCGGGGGTGACCCCGATGCCCTGAAGAACGTGGTCGGGTCGTTGTTCGATTCGTCCAAGACCGCGTTCGAGATCTCGATCGGCCTGACCGGCGTCATGACGCTGTGGCTCGGTCTCATGCGTGTGGCCGAGCAGGGCGGCGTCACCGGGCTCATCGCTCGCGTGGTGGGGCCGCTGTTCCGCCGACTGTTCCCGGCCATCCCGCCCGGCCATGCGGCCTCGGGCGCGATCGTCATGAACCGGTCGGCCAACATGCTCGGGCTCGACAACGCCGCCACGCCGCTCGGGCTCAAGGCCATGAAGGAGCTGCAGTCGCTCAACCGCACGCCCGACACGGCGTCGGACGAGATGGTGCTGTTCATGGTCATGAACGCGTCGTCGGTCACGTTGGTCCCCATCTCCATCATGACCTTCCGCCAGCAGCTCGGGGCGGCGAACCCGGCCGACGTGTTCGTGCCGATCCTCATCGCGACCTACATCAGCGACATCGTGGGGCTCATGCTGGTCGCTTCGGTGCAGCGCATCCCCTTGCTGAGCCCGGTCGTGCTGGGCTGGGTCGGCGGACTCACCGCGCTCATGGGCGGTCTGGTGTGGCACTTCACGCGACTGCCCGCGGATCAGGTCGCGGTGCAGTCGGCGCTGCTCGCGAACGCGGTCCTCATCGGCATCGTGGGCACGTTCCTCGTCGCGGGACTGACTCGCAAGGTGCCGGTGTACGAGACGTTCGTGGAAGGCGCCAAGGAGGGCTTCCAGACCGCGGTCGGGATCATCCCCTACCTCGTGGCCATGCTGGTCGCCGTGGGCGCGCTGCGCGCGAGCGGTGTGCTCGACGCGCTGCTCGACGCCATCCGCACGGGTGCGGCGGGCATGGCGCTCGACACGCGCTGGGTGGACGGTCTGCCGACCGCGCTCATCAAGCCGTTCTCGGGCGGCGGGGCGCGCGGCGTCATGGTGGAGACCATGAAGACGCTCGGCGCGGATTCGTTCGGCGGACGACTGGCCTGCATCATCCAGGGCAGCACCGAGACCACGTTCTACGTGCTCGCCGTGTACTTCGGCAGCGTCGGTATCAAGAAGACGCGGCACGCGCTGCCGTGCGCGCTCGGCGCGGAGGTGGCGGGCGTGCTCGCCGCCATCCTCGTCACCTACGTGTTCTTCGGGTGAGCGGGAGGGGCACGGCCCCTCCCCCGATCACGCCGCGCGGCGTCGCCACCACGACAGCACGCCCGCGTGCAACGCCAGCAGGACGGCGAGCATGACGAGGATGCTGGGCGCGGCGGGCAGGTCCAGCGACACGCTCGCGAGGAGACCCAGCACGCTGGCCACGAACCCGAACACCCAGCCCACGACGAGTGCGGGCGCGGTGCGCTGTGCAGCGAGCTGTCCCGCCACCGCGGGCACCACGAGCAGGCCGAACACCAGCAGCACGCCGGCGATCTGCACCGACGAGGTCACCACCACGCCGAACGTGGCGTAGAACAGGAAGTCCCACACGAACACGCGGCGGCCGCGCTCGCGCGCACCGTCGGGGTCGTGGGTGATCTCGAAGAACGGTCGCCGCAACAACCAGTGCACCAGGCCGACCACCGCGTAGAGCCCCGCCACGAACGCCACGTGAAGCGGATCCACGGTGTAGAGCGACCCGACGAGCGTCTCCTTGAGGTGTTCGGGACCCGAGGGCGTGCGTTCGAGCACCAGGAACACCAACGCCTGTGCGGTGGCGAACACGATGCCGATGAACGCCTCGAGCGGCGCGCGGCGCGCGCGACCCCGCAACCACGCGAACAACGCCGCACCCACGAACGTCATGCCCAGCGCCATGCGGTAGGCCGCCGGACCCTCGTGGTCGTGACCGAGCGCGATGGCGAGTGCGACCCCCAGCGCGGCCATCTGCGCGAGCGCCAGGTCCACGAACAGCACGCCGCGGCGCACGATGTGGAAGCCGAGATAGGCATGGATACCGGCCATCACCAACGAGGCCGCCACGGCCCACTGGAAGAACGGCATGGACACGATCGCGGTCATCGCGGGCTCCGGGGTGCCGACTCACCGACGAGTGCGGTGAGCAGGGTCTCGAACTGCTCCAGATAGCTGCCGGGGCGCGTGCTGGCGCACGACGGCGACGCGACCACGGTGCGCACGGAGGCCTCGCGCGCGAGGAACCGACCGGCGTCGGGGCTGAAGTAAGGCTCCTGCAACAGCAGACGCACGTTCGACGTGCGTGCGGTGGCGACCAGCGACGCGAGATGGCGCGCCGTGGGCGGGATGCCGGGGACGGGCTCGACCGCGCCCACGATCTCGAACCCGTAGGCGTCGGCCAGATAGGGCCACGAGCGGTGATAGGTGAACATACGGCGCGAGGCGAGCGTCGCGACCCGCATGCGCCCGCGCTCCAGTGCGGCGCGGGCGTCGCGTCCGAACGCCGCGGCGCGAGCACGGTAGTCCGCGGCGTGCGAGGGGTCGAGCACACAGAGTGCTTCGGCTACGGTGTTCGCCACCACCGCACCGTTGCGCGGATCGAGCCAGTAGTGGGGGTTGCCGTCGGGATGCACGTGACCCATCGAGGCGTCCACCTGGCCCGTGGGAACCTCGAGCACGTGCACACCGCGCGAGCAGTCCACGACGCGCAGACGCGCGTTGCGCGAACCCTCCACGATGGCGTCCGCCCACTGGTCGAGTCCCAGCCCGACCTTGAGGAAGACCTGCGCTCGCGAGACGCGCACCATGGAACTGGGCAACGCCTCGACACGATGCGGGTCGGAGCCCGCGGGCGCGAGCGAGAACACCTCGACCTCGGGCCCGCCCACCGTTGCGGCGATGCTGGCGAGGTCGTTCGTGGACGCACCGACCCGCACCTTCGCGTGCGCCACCGAAGCGGCGCACGCGAACGCGAGGACGAGCGAGGACAGG
>JBEGJG010000345.1:0-3235 GCA_041184705.1 Candidatus Eiseniibacteriota bacterium | reverse complement strand
ACGGTGCCGTGGTTGAGATAGGTGATCGCGGGGTCGAGACCCCAGTGCTCGAGCAGGGCGCGACCGAACGCGGGCGTGGACGACATGGGCACCTCCGGGGCGGGACGAACGGCTCGCGCCGACGCTAACGGTTCGTGCAGGCGTGCGCGAGCGGTGGGGCCGACGCCCGGACGCACACGAGCACCGTCCCGCACGCTCGCGTCACGACGCGCCCCGCGGGGCTGGGCCGCACGTCACTCGAGCCGCGCGAACGATCGCAGCGCGGACGCTTGACGACCCTCGCGCGGCCATGCCCGAACTCCCCGAGGTCGAGACCGTCCGCCGCATGCTCGCCGACGCCGTGCCCGGCCGCACCGTGGCGCGCGCCGAGGTCTCGGGGCACCGCCTGCGCACCGCGTCGCTCGTGGACCTGCCGCGCGCCCTCGCCGGCCGCACGTTCGCGGCCCCGCGTCGCACGGGGAAGTTCCTGCTGCTCGACCTCGACGCCGGATGGACGCTGCTCTCGCACCTCGGCATGAGCGGGCGCTGGTTGTTCCACGCGGCCGATCGCACACCCGACGACACGCTCGCGCACGTGCACCTGCGCATCACGTTCCGGGATCGCACCACGCTGTGGTACCAGGACGTGCGGCGGTTCGGCATGTTGCGCGTGCTCCCGACCGCGCGCCTGCACGAGGACCCGTCGCTGCGTCTGCTCGGCCCCGACCCGCTCGCCGAGCGACGGGACGGCGAGGCGCTGCGCGCCGCCGCGCACGGCGCGCGCACGAGCATCAAGTCGTGGTTGCTCGACCAGCGCCGCATCGCGGGGGTCGGCAACATCTACGCCAGCGAGGTGCTGCATCGCACGGGCATCCACCCGCAACGACTCGCGGGCCGATTGAACCCCGAGGAGTGGGCGCGCCTCGCGATCGAGATCCCGCTCGTGCTCGAGGAGAGCATCGCGCGCATGGGCACCACGTTCTCGACGTTCCGCAACGTCTGGGGCGAACCCGGCCAGTACGGCGACGAGCTGCTCGTGTACGACCGCGAGGGCGAACCGTGCACGCGCTGCGGCCACCCGGTGCGCCGGATCGTCCAGACCGGGCGCGCCACCTTCCTGTGCGAGCGGTGCCAACCCCGGCGCCCCGGGGCCGGAGTGGGCCCGCGCCCCCGCCGCCCGGCGGGTCCGACCGGACGGCCCCCCCGCGGCTGAGCCCGGAGGGGCCCGGATCGAGGGTTCACGGTTCAGGAGCGGGAAACGACCCGCCGGTCACGTTGAATCGTTTCGGGCCCGGCAATGTCCTGCCCGCGAAGGGACTTGGTTCGCGCTCGGGACCGATGCGACCGGAGGGGGGATTCCGCGGCAAGGTGGACCCACGGAATTCTATTCACAGCCCTCCGCCCTTTTCCATTCGATAACACGATGCTGGCAGGGTACTGTCATCTTGCTGCCCAAGGAGGAGCACACTCTTGCTCAAGATGAGCACCCTGCCAGATTCGTCGGTCGCCGAGACGCTCGAGCCCGTCATGGATGCCGGGATCCCCCACATCCACGACGCGTCCGCGCCTTCGTCGTTCACCGCCCATGAGATCCCCGTCGCTGCTCCCCGACCCGTGGAGACGGCCCCGCCGCCTCCCCGGATCGTCGACCTTTCGGAGTCCAAGATGATGTTCTCCTCGCTCGGTCTGCCCGCCCCCTTGGTGCAGGCGACCCGTGCCGCGAACATGACCGAGCCGACCCCCATCCAGGGCAAGGCCATCCCCGTCATCCTGCAGGGTAACGACCTGATCGGGAACTCGGCGAGCGGCTCCGGCAAGACGGGCGCCTTCCTGCTTCCCGCGTTCGCGCGTCTCATCGACGGTCCGCAGAAGCTGCGCGCCCTCGTGCTCACGCCCACGCGCGAGCACGCCGCGCAGGTCGAGACGCTGGCCCGCGAGTTCTCGCACTTCACCGAGCTGCGCATCGGTCTGGCCCAGAGCAACGCCCCCATCGCCATGCAGGAGCGCATGCTGCGCGACCCGGGCGTGGACGTGCTCGTGGCCACCGTGGACCGTCTGCTCGAACTGCACGGGCGCAAGGCGATCTCGTTCGACGACGTCGAGATCCTCGTGCTCGACGAGGCCGACCGCATGGTCGATCTCGGTCAGGCCGGCGACATCCGCAAGCTCCTCAAGCTGCTGCCCGAGACGCGCCAGACGCTGCTGTTCAGCGCCACCATGCCGGCCGAGCTCAACCGTCTCGCGAAGGAGGCGTTGATCGAGCCCGTGCGTGTGGACCTGACCACGCCGCAGCCGACGCCGGGCATCACGCACGCCATCTATCCCGTGCCCTCGCACCTCAAGATCGAGCTGCTCGACCGCCTGCTGTCGCGTTCGGGCGAGGTGCGCAGCACCATCGTGTTCACGCATCGCCGCGAGGGCGCCGACCGCCTCGCGCGTCACCTCGACCGTCGTGGCTACAAGGTCGCCACGCTGCACGAGCGCAAGAGCCAGACGGAGCGCGAGCGCGCGATGGAGGACCTCAAGCGCGGACGCACCCAGATCGTCGTCACCACCGACCAGGCCGCGCGTGGCATCGAGCTCGCCGGCGTGGCGCACGTGGTGAACTTCGACGTGCCGCCGTCGCCCGAGGACTACGTGTACCGCATCGGTCGCGCGGGTCGCCCCGACGCCACCGGCGACGCGTTCACGCTCATGTCGCCGTCCGAGGGCGGTCACCTCGCGGGCATCGAGCGGTTCGTGGGCCGTGCCGTGCCGCGCGTGCTGCTGCCCGATTTCGACTACGGCATGCTGGCCGGTGAGCTGAAGCAGCAGGCCATCTACGACGACGAGCACGCCCGTGCCCGTCGCGATGCGCTCGCCAAGATGGGTCGTGCGGTCGTCCGCCAGGCCCCCACGACGGCGCACGGCAACTTCCGCCCCATCGGCTCGTTCGGCCGTCCGACCACCAAGTCCGCGGCCAAGCACGGCACGCGCACCGGTGCGGCGGTCGCGGCGAAGCCGAAGGCCAAGACCACCCGCATGCCCGTCGCGGCCTCGCGCACGGCGACCGCGGCGCGCGCCGCCGCTCCCGCGCGGGCGGCGTCGAGCCGCACGACCGCCGTCGTGACCCGCAGCTCGAGTGCGAGCCGCACCACGATCAAGGTGAAGTCCATCACGACGAAGAAGGGCACCTCGAAGCGCTGAGCCGAGCCCTCACGACACACCGAGCGCGCGGAGCCGAAAGGCCCCGCGCGCTTCCTCATTGACCGGTCCG
>JBEGJG010000344.1:0-2627 GCA_041184705.1 Candidatus Eiseniibacteriota bacterium | reverse complement strand
TGCTGTGCTCGTGCATGCCGACGAACGCCACGTCGAACGGCTGGCGCGTGCTCTCGCGCAGGGCCTGCTCGAGCGAGTCGCACGTCACCACCGCGGCCGGCGTGGGAGCCAACAGGCGCTCGAGCGGACCCGTCTCGCGATCGCACACGAGCACGCGGGGTGCGGTCGCCCGCCCGGTGCGGGCGGTGCCGCCGCTCTCGCGGACGATGCCCATGCCCCCCGATGGGGGGCGCATGGCCTCCGGCTCCTGGAACACGCGCGGCTCCTTCCGGCGTCGAGTGATCACGGTGCGGGCACGGATACGCTTCCGATCCGTGGACCGTGCCGGCCCTCGAGGGGGCCGGTCGCGGGCGATTCGTGGACCTCACCGTCGGACCGTGGGCTCGAGCCCCCCGGTCCTTCCGAACTGTTGTGCGGCAACCGTCGCGGTCGTTCGATCGGGTTCCCGGTCGGACCGCCCCAGCTCGCATGTTCTCGGTTGCCGCTCGGAGAACTGAATACGCAAGAGCCGGGCCGCTGAACACAGTTCGTGGTCGCCCATGGCCTTGCCGCTGGCGCGCAACGGGTTGCGGGATTCGTCTCGGGTCGGGCATGAGCCCTTCGGCGTCGGCCGACCGTTCCGTGCGCTGCCACACTGACAGCCGGGGCGCAGCTCTGACAGGGGCGCGCCGCCGACACGAAGCGCCGGTCCCGTGCGGGACCGGCGCTCGAGGGAGGACACGGTGGGGCGGCGTCAGTCGTCGCCGTGCAGGCTCGCCGCGTCGGAGTCGGCGGTCTCCTTGGGCTCGATCTCCTTGAGCTTGCGGTACAGGTTGCGCTCGCTGATGCCCAGGATGGTCGCGGCCTTCTGGCGATGACCCTTCGCATGCTCGAGCACGCGCCGGATGTAGCGCAGCTCCACGTCCTCGAGACTCGGCCACTCGCCCTCGCCCGGCTCGGGGTCGAACGCGGGCGCCATGCGCAGGCCCATGGGCAGGTGCTCGGGGCGGATGACGAGGTCGTCGCACAGGATGAGCGCGCGCTCGATCACGTTCTCGAGTTCACGCACGTTGCCCGGCCACGCGTAGCGCTGCAGCGTCTCCATGGCCTCGGGCGAGAGGCGAGCGTTGCGCTTCGGGATCACGCTCGAGGTGCGCACGAAGTGCTCGACCAGCTGCGGGATGTCCCCGCGGCGCTGACGCAGCGGCGGGATCACGAGCGGCATGACCGAGAGCCGGAAGAACAGGTCCTCGCGGAACTGCTTCTCCTTGATCATGGACTCGAGGGACCGGTTGGTGGCGGCGAGCACGCGCACGTCCACCTTGATGTCGGCGTTGCCGCCCAGGCGGCGGAAGGTGTGGTCCTGCAGCACGCGCAGCAGGCGCACCTGGAGCGCGGGCGTGAGCTCGCCGATCTCGTCGAGGAAGATGGTGCCGCCGTTGGCGACCTCGAACAGCCCGCGCTTGAGCGAGATGGCGCCCGTGTACGCGCCCTTCTCGTGACCGAAGAGCTCGCTCTGCAGCAGGTGCTCGTGCAGCGAGGCGCAGTCCACCACGATGAACGGCTGACGGGCGCGATGGCTGCGGCGATGCACCTCACGCGCCACGACCTCCTTGCCGACGCCGCTCTCGCCACGGATGAGCACGGTGGTGTCGGTGGGGGCGACGCGCTCGAGCAGGTAGAACATCTCGCGCATCTCGGGGGTGTCGCCCACGGCGATGCCGGGGCGGCTGCGGCTGGCGTCGAGCATCAACGCCTCGTTCTGCTGACTCAGATGCTGCTTCTCGAGCGCCTTGGTGATCACGGCCTCGAGCTCGGCGAAACGACAGTCCTGCTTCTTCACGAAGTCGTGCGCGCCGTGCTTCAGGGCGCGGATCGCCTCCTCGACCGTGCCGAAGCCGGTCAGGATGACGACCTCGGTCGCGGGCCACTGGCTGCGGATCTCGGGCAGCAGGTCGAGCCCGGAACCATCCGGCATGCGGATGTCGAGCAGGACGATGTCGTAGCCGTTGCGCGCGAGGGCCTCGCGCGCATCCTTCAGCGTCATGGCCTCTTCGACGCGATAGCCCGAGCGGACCAGCTCACGGCTGGTCTGCTTGCGGAAGGTGCTCTCGTCGTCGACGAACAGGATCGATCGTTCAGCCAAGGGGGGGGCCTCCTGCGCTCCGGACGGGGAGCGTCACCACGAAGCATGCCCCACGACCCGGGGTGCTCGCCACCCGGATGTCACCCCCGTGGTCGGTCACGATCCGCCGGGTGATGGACAGGCCCAGTCCGGTGCCCTGTCCCACCGGCTTGGTGGTGAAGAACGGGTCCCAGAGCCGGTCCATGTGCTCCGGTGCGATCCCCGGCCAGAGCCGGTCCATGTGCTCCGGTGCGATCCCCGGACCGTCGTCCTGCACCTCCAGCACCACGCGGTCCCCGACCTGGCGGGTGCGCAGCGTGAGCCGCCCCCCCTGGGCCATCGCCTGCACGGCGTTGAGCGACAGGTTCATGAGCATGCCGCGCAGCGAGTCCTCGCGCCCCCACACCGTCGGCAGATCGTCGGAGAGGTCGAGCTCGGTCTCGACGCCCTGCTTGCGACAGGCGAACTTGAGCAGCGAGAGCGTGTCGCGCGCGGCCTGATTGAGGTTCACGTCCACGGGGTG
>JBEGJG010000343.1:0-2799 GCA_041184705.1 Candidatus Eiseniibacteriota bacterium | reverse complement strand
GTCCCGTCCCCCGTCGTCCGTCGCTGCCCGCCGCCCTCGCCCTGCTCGCACTCCTCGCGGCCCCTTCGCTCGCAGCGACCGTCGAACCCATCGTGGTCCCCGCGCCCGACGAGGGCCGGTTGCTTCGCATGCCCGACCTGCACGGCGACCGCATCGTGTTCGTGTACGCCGGTGACCTGTGGACGGTGGCGCGCACCGGTGGCACCGCGGTGCGGCTCACGAGCGACGAGGGCTACGAGGTCATGCCGCGGTTCTCACCCGACGGCACGCGCATCGCGTTCACGGGTGAGTACGACGGCAACCCCGACGTGTTCACGATCCCGGCCGGCGGCGGCGTGCCCACGCGGCTCACGTTCCACTCGGCGTACGACCAGATGGTGGAATGGACGCCCGACGGCGACTCCATCCTGTTCCGCTCGCCGCGCTCGTACAGCCCGCGCTACGACCGGTTCTTCGTGGTCCCGGCCCGTGGCGGGTTCGAGCAGCCGCTGCCGTTGTCGAGTGCGGGCCATGCGAGCTGGTCGGCCGACGGTCGTCTGCTGGCGTTCGTCTCGCCCACGTTCGACCGGCGAAACTGGAAGCGGTACCGCGGCGGCAACGCGCCCAACGTGTGGTTGTACGACGTCGCCGCACGCACGAGCCGCAACCTCACCGCCGAGCATCCGGGTCCCGACGAGTGGCCCATGTTCCACGGTCGCACGCTCTACTACGCGTCGGACCGTGGTGGGCGCACGGGCCCGCGATCGGCCCCGACGGCATCGTGTTCGAGAACGGCGGCTGGCTGTGGCGGATCGACCTGCCCACCGAGACGCTCGCCCGCGTGCCCGTGGTGCTACCCGCCGACCTGCCCGGGGCGCGCGCGGAGTTCCGCGACGTATCGCGCTGGATGGGCGGGCTCGACCTCGCCCCCAACCTCCGTCGCGCGGTCATCGAGGCGCGCGGCGAGCTGTTCATCGTGCCGACCGGCGAGGGCGAACCGCGCAACCTCACGCAGTCGTCGGGCGTGCGCGAGCGCGATCCGGCGTGGTCCCCCGACGGGCGGTGGATCGCGTACTGGTCCGACGCCTCGGGCGAGTACCAGCTCGTGCTCGCCGACCCCGACGGGCGCATCCCCGCACGCACGGTGACGAGGGAGCCCGGGACGTTCCGCTACCCACCGGTGTGGTCCCCCGACTCGCGCAAACTGGCGTGGTCGGACAAGACCGGTCGTTTGTGGGCCCTCACGCTCGCCACCGGCAAGGTGACGCTGGTCGCCAAGGACGATGGCGACGACATCCTGGAGTACGAGTGGTCGCCCGATTCGCGATGGCTGACGTTCGCGATGCAGACACCCGCCCTCATGCGCACGGTCCACCTGTGGTCGTACGACACCGGACGGCTCGAGCGCGTGAGCGACGGCATGTCGGACGACTTCTCGCCCTCGTTCGACCCGCTCGGTCGCTACCTGTACTTCATCTCGCTGCGCCGCATGCGCCCCGACCCGGGCGTGTTCGAGCAGCACATGTTCCTGCGCGCCTCGCACCGCGTGTACGCGCTCGCGCTCACGAACACCACGCCGTCCCCGCTCGCCACTCGCGCCGACGACGATGACGGCTCGCCGGCGAGCGGGTCTTCGGTACCCCCCGCGGCGCAGGCCCGGACGCGCATCGACCTCGCGGGCCTCGGTGGGCGCGTCGTGGAGTTCCCGGAGCCCATGGGACGGCTGACGCGCGTGCGCGGCGTACCGGGTGGGTTCGTGGTCACGGAGCAGGAGGAGATCCCCGACGAGATGGGTCTGGGGCCCGTGAACCTGCGGCACTACGACCTCGCCTCGCGCACGCTCACGCGCGTGCTCTCCGATGTGGACGACCGCTTCGCGCTGTCACGCGACGGCGCCTGGGTGCTCTACCAGCGCGACGGGATGGCGGGCATCGTCGAGACCACGCGCGAGCATGCGATCGGCGAGGGCGCGCTCGCGCCGCAGGGGCTCGTCGCCAAGGTGGAGCCGCGCGCGGAATGGCGACAGATCTACGACGAGGCCATGCGCACCGCGCGCGACTTCTTCTACGACGCGGAGCTCGGGGGCCTGCGCTGGGACGTGCTCGCGGAACGCTACCGCGCACTCGTGCCCCACGTCGCGCACCGTGCCGACCTCAATTACCTGATCGGCGAGCTGGTGGGCGAGCTCTCCACCTCGCACACGTACGTGAACGGCGGCGACATCCCCGACCCGCCGGGCGTGGATGCGGGGCTGCTCGGGGTGGACTGGACGCTCGACGCGGCCACGGGGCTGTATCGCTTCCAGCGCATCCATCGCGAGACGGACTGGAACGCCCCCGAGGCGCCCCCGCTCGCCGCACCGGGACTCGGGGTGCAGGACGGCGACCTCCTGCTCGCCGTCAACGGCCGTGCGGTGCGCGCCCCCATGAACGTCCACGAACCGTTCGTAGGCACGGTGGGGCAGCGCACGGTGCTCACGGTCGGGCGCTCGGCGAACGACCCGGCCGCACGGCAGGTCACGGTGATCCCCGTGGCCTCGGAGACGAACCTGCGTTACGCCACGTGGGTGCGCGAGAATCGCGAACGCGTCGCGAAGGCCACCGGCGGTCGCGTGGGCTACGTGCACATCGCGACCACCGACTTCAAGGGCATGGCTCGGTTCGCGAAGGAGTGGTTCCCGCAGGTCGCGCTCGAGGGTGTGATCGTGGACGACCGCTACAACCGCGGCGGGCTCATCCCGTGGTTCATGATCGAGACGCTCGGACGCACGACGTGGTCGTACTCGACCAACCGCGATGGCTACCCCTGGCACACGCCGCG
>JBEGJG010000342.1:0-2586 GCA_041184705.1 Candidatus Eiseniibacteriota bacterium | reverse complement strand
CCCGGAGCGACCGAGCAGGAGGATCAGGAGGATCGCGGCGGGCAGCGAGATCCGGATCAACAGTCCGCGATCCATCATCGCCCCCGCACGATACGAAGGGCACGTCGAGACGAGCGCAGCTAGGTACGGGGCGACGCGGGGAATCGCGACATGGGCTCCTCGTCGGGGACGAACGGGTGGAACGGGGCTCGGGTCGGGGCACGGGACTCGTCCCCATGATGGTCCGCGCTCCGTGCGATGCGCGCAAGCGAGCCCGCTTGCTTGTCCGCACGCCCCTCGCCCGCTAGCCTCACGTCCGGTTCGTCCGCGCCCCTCCCCGGCGCCCCTACTAAGGAGGTCGTCGCATGCACGCGTCCCGCTGGTTCGTCCTCGTCGCGCTGATCGCCGTCGTGCTCTGCCCGGGCCTCGCCCACGCGGGCAAGGGCTACGGCTTCCAGATGTGGGCGGCCACCACCTACGTCTCGCCGCTGTCGGAACGTGACCGCAACCTGTCCGGTGTCACGAACGCGGTGAAGGCCTCGAGCGAGATGGGCTACCAGTTCGGGGCCGAGCTGCGCGGCGGCCCCATCGGGCTCGCACTCGACTACCTGCACGCCAAGCACGAGCTGCAGGGCTCGAGCGGGCTGCTCGGGACCACCGACTTCAACCCCATCAGCGCGTCGCTCTACATCCATCTGCCCACGCCGGTGGTCGAGACCTACGTGGGCCCGACCGTCTCTTACGTGAACTGGGGCGACCTCACCACCAGTACGGGCACCCAGGGCGTGGACGCCAAGCTCGGCTACGGCCTCACGCTCGGCGCGGACCTGCCGCTCGGCCCCGCCCTCGCGATCGGGGCCGGCCTGCGCTGGCTCAAGGTGGATGCCTCGACCGATAACGTGCCGACGGTCGCGGTGGACCCGCTCATCAGCCGACTGGGGCTGTCGCTGCGCTTCTGAGCCGCCGCACCGCGGCTGCGTGACGTGAGAAGGCGCCCCACCTCTGCGGTGGGGCGCCTTCATCGTGCGATGCGGTCAACGGGACGTGACGCCGAGCCAGCGGTCCACGAGTTCGCGCAGGTCGTCGATCCGGACAAGCGGTTTCGGGAGGTGGTCGTCGAACCCCTCCGCGAGCAACCGCTCACGCACGTCCGGCCCCGCATCCGCGGTGAAGGCCACCATCGGGACGTTCGCGAGCCCGGGGTCCGCACGCAGTGCGGCGAGCACATCGTGACCGCTCATGCCGGGCAATGACAGGTCGAGTAGGACGAGGTCGGGTGGGAACGCGTGACAGCCGCACACCGCATCGGGCCCGTTCGCGTAAGCCACCACGTCGTAACGGCCCGACAGCAACGCCTCGACGAGTGCGCGACCGTCGGGATGGTCCTCGACGACCGCCACCCTGCGACGCTCGAGCGTCATGCCCACCCCCTCAGCACCCCTCGGTTGAAGCGGATCGAAGCGATCATCGCCGAGGCGGGGTTCGGCGCGAGTCGCAGCGAGTGCCCCAATCGGTCGCAGAGGGCGCGCGTGACGAGCAGGCCGATCCCGGGTCCGAAGGCGTGCGCGTCCGGCGCCGCACCGGTCGCGGCCCACACGGGTCCCGGGAACGCCGGCCCGAGGTCGTCCACCGCGAGCGACCATGGCGCGCCCGTGACCGGATCGGCGGCGACGCGCACCACGACACGCCCCGTCTGCGTGGAACGCAGCGCGACGCGCAGCAGGTGGCGCACCACGCGCGACAGACGCGCCGGGTCGGTGGCGACGCTCGGCAGCCCGCGCGACACCTCGGCGAGCAGTGCGACCCCGCGTTGCGCGGCGTCGGGCGCCATGCGGGCGAACGCCGATGCGACCAGTTCGTGCAGATCGGCCGCACCTTTCACGATCGGTCGTTCGCCGCTCTCGATCGCGGCCCACTCGAGGATGTCGTCCACGGAGTCCACGAGTTCGCGCGCATTCGACTGGGCGCGTTCGAGCCGTCGGCGATGCACGAGCGGCACCGTCGCGTCGTCCTCGAGCACCAGCCCCGTGAAGCCGAGCACCGCGTGCAACGGGGTGCGGAACTCGTGACTGACTCGCTGGAGGAGGTCGAGCATCCCGTCGGATGCATGCTTGCACGGGTGCGCGACGGCGCACACGGCACCCGACACGAGGTCCGCCATCACGCGCCACTCGAGCCGGCGCCATCCCCCGGTTCGCACGCGCCAGCGTTGCGCGAACTCGAACGGGATGTCACCTCCCAGCACGCGCGCGAACTCGATCGTGCTGCGCGCGAGATCCGCGGGGTGCACGAACCCGGCGTACTCCCGACCCCGCAACTCCTCAGGCGACCATCCGAGCTCGTCCATCCACGACTGGCTCGCCTCGCGGATGCGTCCGTTGCCGTCCAGCATGAGCACGAGATCTCGCGTGAGTCCCAGGATCGCTTCGAACTCGGACACCGCGCGCGCGGTCATGTCGGCGTCCTCGCTGCCCACGAGCATTCGCATCCACCCCTCCTGTGCGTGCATGAACGGAACGAGCCGCTGAGGCCCATTCGACGCTTTGTCGGCCGCGCTCGGAAGAGGTCCATGTGGACCGCGTAAGGCCCCTTGTGCATCCGCCTCTC
>JBEGJG010000341.1:0-4286 GCA_041184705.1 Candidatus Eiseniibacteriota bacterium | reverse complement strand
CTTCTCATGCCCGCGCTGGCGCTCGTGGCCGCATTCGGCCTCGCCTCGTGCGGCAAGCAGCAGCAGGTGACCCAGCCCGGCAGCAGCATGGGCCGTAACGGCATCGGCTCGCAGGATCTCGCCGGCTGCCCCACGCTGGTCGCCAACGACGCCGCCACGGCGTTCACGATCGGCCTTGAATCGGGCATGGTCGCGCAGTACCGACCCGCCGTGAACCGCATGCGCATCCAATTCCAGGGCGACCTCGCCGAGTGGAGCCTGGCGAGCGCCGGAGCCTGCATCGCGGCCGACATCCCCAGCATCAAGGTGAAGCGTGCGCGTGCGTCGCTCTTCCTGAGCGGCACCACGCAGAGCATCACCACTCACGGCAGCCATCTCGATTTCGACGAGATGATCTTCCCGGGTCTGGACCACACCGGCATCGTCGAGGCCTCGGACGCCGAAGGCAACGTCATGCTGCTCATGTGGCCTGCTCTGGCGGGTGAGGGCGTCGGCGCGCCGGTCATCGGTCTCGAGATGGGCGACTGGAATCACGCTCTCGTCGGTCCCGACACGAAGATCGACGTGTCGTTCGACCTGACCTTCGAGCAGGACGGCGTCGAGTCCACCATCAAGGGCCAGATCGCGGGCCTCTCGATGGACGGCACGCCGGTGCTCCCGAACGGCCTCTCCATCCCGCCTTGCCCCGAGACCCTGACGGGTGAAGGTGGCATCATCCAGAACCTGTCGGCCGACGTGGTGCAGTTCCGCCGCCGCCGCCTGCGCTTCGAGGCCGAGGGTGACGTCGCTTCGGGTGCGTTCAACAAGGCCGGTGGCTGTGCGGCCTCGCCCACGCCCACGATCGTGTTCACGGGTGGCTCGGCCAACGTGTACCAGGCCGGTTCGCTCGCCGCCGGTACGCCGATCTCGGTGACGGCGACCGGTCAGCCCCTCGTGTTCGACGAACTGCTGTTCCCGGGTCTGCTGATCGAGCCGGGTACGGTCGCCGCCGACTCGCCGGACGGTCACGTCCTCGAGCTCATCTGGCCGGGTCTCGCCGGCATGCCCCCGGGCCCGCCGATCGCGCGTCTGCAGCTCGGCAGCTGGAACAGCTGGATCCGCACCGGTCGTGCGATCGACGTGCGCATGCAGTTCACGGCGCGTCACGCCGACGGCTCGGAAGCGACGTTCGAGGTCCAGGCTGACAACGTGGTTCTGCCGCAGCAGCGATAGCCCAGGGGGGGCTAGCTGCGGTCCGAACGGCCCGTTCCCTTCGGGGGACGGGCCGATTCGTCATCCCACGGTCGGGGTTCGACCATCGGGCGCGAACCGGATCGCGCACACACGGAGCGGTCTCGAACCACGCAACGCGCTCCGGAATCGTCGGATGGCGGGCGAGTACGGGTGGAACGCATGGCGAATGCGGCCGTGCGCGGCGTCAACACCGCGTCAATCCCCTTCCGGACCGCTTGCGTGCGCGTGGGTGCGTCGGCATCCTGTCGGCGCTTGGTCCGCAGGATCGCGGATCGCGCAGTCGCTCCCCGAGAGGTCGCCCCCAGCCCCGGCATGGAAGCCGGGTCCGCATGGAGGATCCCGCATGGATCGCCGTTCTTCGTTCACGCTGTCCCTCGCCGCCCTCGCACTCGTCCTTTCGACGGGCTGCGGTCAGAAGTCCGCCGAGAACGCCCCGGCCGCGAGCAGCGACACCCTGCTCGCCACGAGCCCGGTCGAGACGCCGCAGGCCGAGCTGCCGCCGCAGACCGACTTCCAGCCCGAGCCCACGGCACCGCCGGCACCCGCGCCGACGCCCACCGCGCCCCCCGCGAAGCCCGCGCCCAAGCCCGCACCGAAGCCCGCGGCTCCGGCGGCTCCCGCCGCACCCACGGCGACGGTCGCGGCCGGCACGGGTCTGCGAATCACGATCGACAACGCGATCACCTCCGAGACCGCCACCGCGGGTCAGGAGTGGTCGGGCTCCATCAAGGAGGCGGTGACGGTGGGCAACCTCGCGCCGTTCCCCGCGGGCAGCGTGGTGCACGGTGTGGTGGACGGCGTGAAGCCGGCCGAGAAGGGCGATCGTGCGGTGCTCGTGCTGCGCATCACCTCGATCGAGGCGAACGGCAAGACGCACGCGATCTCGGCGACCGCCGACAGCATCGTCGCGGGCTCGACGCGCGCGCATCGGTCGCGCGGTCGGCGGCTCGGGCAAGGGTGCGCTCATCGGTGGCATCCTGGGCGGCGCGGCCGCCACGGGAGCGGTGGCCGGCTCGAAGGGCTACCAGGCCACGGTCAAGGAAGGCACCGAGATGGTCTTCCGCGTGGACAAGGACACCAAGCTCAAGCTCTGATCGGTCACAACGCCACACGATGTGATCGCGGCGCGACCCCCCACGGGTCGCGCCGCGGTGCTTTCGGGCCCATCCCCCGTGCGACGAGAGTCGCGACGCTCGACGACCCGCAGGAGCGCACGCTCGACGTTCCGGCCTCCTTCCGGCGACCCGCACCGTTCCGTACACCGGTCGTGCATCCCGAGCGACCGGGCTGTCCCGAACGGTACGGTGTGCGCCTTGGGACAATTGCTGCGTGTTGCCGCGCAACGGCTTAGCCGTCATGGTCCGTGGCACGAACGGTGCAATCCCTCCCTGCACGCGGTTCCACGAGTCCCTGGGCAACCTTGCCGTTCCGCTGCGAGCGGCGGCTTCACGGAGGTCATCATGTCGAATCGATGGAAGGTGGTCGTCGCCATGTGCGCGACGGTGGCGCTCGCCGGCTGCGGCAAGTCCACCGACACGGTCCAGTCGAACGGTGGTGGCGGCGCGACCGTCACGGATCAGGCGCAGGTCGCGTCGGTGCTCTCGAACAACCCCGAGTACGTCAACGAGGACGTCTGGGAGAGCGCCAACGACATGACCATGGACTCGCCGATCGGCGCGTTCGCCGCGGTGCGCCCGCTGCGCTTCAAGCGCGTGATCGACGACGTGCAGCGCAACGTCACCACCGAGTACAGCCAGCCCGACTCGTCGGGCCGTCCCACGCTCGCGCTCGTCACCGTGACGCGCCGTCTCACCGGCCGCTTCATCCTCGCGTACGGCGCGGCCGACTCGGCCGACACCTCGCGCGGCTCGGTCGCCAAGCCGCTCGACGACCTCGCCACGCGCAAGCTGCTGCTCGCGCGCGTCGTGCGCGGTGACAGCGCCCACTGGCGCCTGGTGGGCACGTCGGGCGTCGAGGTGCGCACGAACGGCGGGCAGACGCGCATCCAGAGCGTGCGCGTGCAGTCGGGCGGGCTCGACACCACGATCGTGGATCCGCTCGCCATGCATCGCCTGCGCCGCATCCTCGTGCTGCGCCCGGACACGCCGGTGACGCTCACCGTCACCACGGGCCGCCCGGACGACGTGGTGATGTTCTACGGTCGCGAGATGCGTCGTCGGTGCACGAACCTCGGCAACGGTCAGCACTCGTTCACGTTCCCGAGCGGGCGATTCCTCGGCCTGCGGCACATCGGGGTGGACGTGCTGTCGCGCGGCACGTTGTTCGACGATCAGGCGCCGTACGACTCCGACGCGTGGATGTTCGCCATCGCCACGCTGCCCGAGATGGGCCCCGTGGACCGTCGCTGATCGGCGCGGTCCGGGAACGAGAAGCGGCCCGTCCCTTCGCGGGGCGGGCCGCTTCGCTTGCTCGGCGCGGGCTCAGTGCACCAGCGGTTTCGCGGCGCGCTCGCCCCACAGCTGCCGCAGGCGACGGTCGCGCCCGCAGCCCTCGCGATAGCTGCGGTAGCGCAGCGGGTCCTTGCGCCAGAAATCCTGGTGGTAGTCCTCGGCAGGCCAGAACGTGGCCGCGGGCAGGATGGCGGTGACGATGGGCGCCTTGAGCACGCCCGAGCGCTCGAGTGCGCGCTTCGACTGCTCGGCGATGCGGCGCTGCGTGCTGTCGGCCACGAACACCGCCGAACGGTACTGCGGACCGTGGTCGCAGAACTGCCCGTTCGCCTGCGTCGGGTCCACGCCGCGCCAGAACAGGTCGAGCAGCGTCGCGTAGTCGGTGCGTGCGGGGTCGTAGCGGATCTCGATCGCCTCGTAGTGCCCGGTCGCACCCGAGCTCACCTGTTCGTACGTGGGGTTGCGCTCGGGGCCGCCGGTGTAACCCGAGACCACGGCGAGCACGCCCGGTTGCTCCTCGAACTGCGTCTCGCCACACCAGAAGCAGCCCATCGCGAACACGGCCGTGGCGGAGGGCACGGGCTTGGCCGCCTTCCCCGCACGCGTCGTGCTTCCGCTCCCCTTCCTCGCGGCCGCGTCGGA
>JBEGJG010000340.1:2429-2834 GCA_041184705.1 Candidatus Eiseniibacteriota bacterium | reverse complement strand
GGTGGGGCCCATGGCGGAACTCGCCGAACGGCTCGCCGACCTGCCCGCGCAGCCGCAGGTGCTCGTGCTGTGCGGGACCAACGAGGGGCTGCGCGCGCGCATCGAGGCACTGGCCGCCGAGCGCGACGGTCGGGTGCACGCGATGGGGTTCACGCCGCACGTGGACGTGTTGCTCGAGGCCGCCGACCTGCTCGTGAGCAAGGCGGGTGGCCTCACGTGCTCCGAGGCGCTCATCAAGCACACCCCGCTGGTGGTCTTCCGGCCCACGCCGGGGCAGGAGGTGGGCAACGCCCGCTTCCTCGAATCCCATGGTGCGGCGGTCTACGCCGACTCGCTCGACAGCGTGGCCGCGACCGTCGAGCGCTGGCTCGCCGACCCATCGGCGCTGGCGCGCGCACAGGAGAG
>JBEGJG010000340.1:0-2365 GCA_041184705.1 Candidatus Eiseniibacteriota bacterium | reverse complement strand
GTGCTCGAGTCGGTGCGCTCGTACGCCGAGCGTCCGCGCGACTGAGCCTTTCGGCCCCCCTCGAAGGCATGGGTGTTCCGCCACGCTCCGGCGTGCGAGGCTAGGGAAGTCCCCCGTGAAACGAGGAACCCCCATGGACCGGCTTGCCATCCGCGCGGCGTCGTGCGGCCTGCTGCTGCTCGTGCTCGCGGTCGCACCCGTGTCGGCCGCCCTGCCACGCTGGACGGTCGGCGTGCATCAACTCGATCCCAAGGACGCCACCGCGCGCGACTTCTCGCGCCCGGGCTACGGCCTGTCGGTGGACGTGTCGTTGCCGCTCTCGGGGGCGCAGGGCATGGTCGCACTGCTCGCCGGGATCGAGGGCACCAGCCTCATGGCGAAGCAGAAGGACATGCAGGACGGGCTCACCGGGCTGCGCGTCGAGCAGCACACCGACCAGTTCCACGGCCGATTGTTCGTGGGCGGGCGACTGGGTCCGCACGGCAACGGCACGTTGCAGCCCTACGGCGACCTCGCGCTCGCGTTGGTGCTGTACGGCATCTCCACCACCGTGGTCGTGCCCGACGACACCGACCGTGAGAACGACATCAACCAACTGCTGTCGTCGCGCACCGAGGCCGCGTTCGGTTGGTCGGCGGGCACCGGGGTGAACGTGAACCTCGGCAAGTGGGGGATCGACGGCAGCGTCCGGTTCCTCAAGCAGTACGGCGTGCCGCAGCAGCTCGGGGACGGTGCGGTCACGATCCATCCGGCCTACCTGCAGTACCGCATCGCGGTGTCCATGCCGATCCGCTCGCGCTGAGGCTCCGCGTCTCCCCTGCGCGCGCGTGCCCCGCGCATCGGATGCGCGCGTGTTCCCGCGCGCGTCTTGACCCCTCCGCGGGCGCGCCCGTAGGGTCCGGCTCCCGACGCCCGGCGCCGGGGTCCACGCGCGAACGGCGCGCCGCGGACCCCCGACGGCGTCGCCCGGGACCGCCATGGCCGACCTCGCCCCCGACGACCTCATCCGCCGCGCACTCGACGGCGAGCGCGTGCCGCTCGCGCGCGCGATCTCGTGGGTCGAGAACGAGCACCCGCACGCCACGGCGCTGCTCGACGCGTGCTTCGGTCGCACCGGGCGCGCGTTCCGCCTGGGGGTGACCGGGCCGCCCGGCGCCGGAAAGAGCACGCTCGTCACCAAGCTGGCGCGCGAGTACCGCTCGCGCGGCCTCACGGTGGCGGTGGTCGCGGTGGACCCCACCAGCCCGTTCTCGGGCGGCGCGCTGCTCGGCGACCGCGTGCGCATGAACGAGTTGTCGGGCGACGATGGCGTGTTCATCCGCAGCATGGCCACGCGCGGCAGCATGGGCGGGCTCGCGGTGCACACCGCGCAGGCGTGCGACGTGCTCGACGCCGCGGGCTTCGACCGCGTGCTCATCGAGACGGTGGGCGTGGGGCAGAGCGAACTCGAGGTCGCGCAGACCGCTGACACGACCGCCGTGGTGCTCGTGCCCGAGTCGGGCGACGCCGTGCAGGCCATGAAGGCGGGCCTCATGGAGATCGCCGACGTGTTCGTGATCAACAAGGCCGATCGCGAGGGCGCCGACCGCGCCGCGCAGGCCATCCGCTCCGCGCTGCACCTGCGCGCTCGCACCTCGGAGTGGGACATCCCCGTGCACCTCACGGTCGCCTCGCGTTCGGAGGGTGTGACCGAGCTGGTGGACCGCTTCGAGCAGCACCTCGACTGGCTCGGACACACCGGCATGCTCGAACGCCGCCGCCGCGTGCGGCTCGAGCAGCGGCTCGAGGCCCTGGTGCGCGAGCAGCTGTGGCGGGGCTTCCGCGAGGGGGTCGCCGAGGGCGAGTGGGAGCGTGCGGTGGCCGCGCTCACCGACCGTCGCGACACGCCCAACCGCTTGGCGCAACGACTGGTAGGGGCCGCGCCCAGGCCCGTCCCCGCGTCGTAGGCGACGGGGCCGCAACACCTTGACCCCCCTTCGCACGCCCGCGTAGGCTCGCCCGGTCACGCGTCCCGTCCCCGTGTCGGTCGTGGGCCCCGAGCCCGCGCCGCGTGCGACGGTGACGCCGGCCCGAACCCTCCCGCTGGAGCGGCCCCGATGGCGAGCAAGACGTCCAAGACGTCCCCGAAGAAGTCCCGGACCCCGGCGCGCACCCGCGCCGCCCGTCCGACCCGCACCACCGCGCGCCGCCGCACCGCGAGCGCGTCGTCCGCGGGCCCGCGCGCCAACGGCGCGTTCGCCGCGCAGATGCGCGACTTCGCCGCGTCGTACCCGGCGGACCGCGAGCGCCGCGACCTCTACCCCTACACGCTCTCGGGCGAGCCGATCGCGCCGCTGTACGGCCCCGAGCACCTCGCGGGCATGGA
>JBEGJG010000339.1:2405-2772 GCA_041184705.1 Candidatus Eiseniibacteriota bacterium | reverse complement strand
GTCGCCCATGGGGATGCTGGCGCCACCGGCCAGCCCGACCCACGCGGTGTTCTGAGCCCGAGCGACGGGAACGGTGCACACCGAGAGCAGCAGACCGAGGGCGAGGATGCGACGGATCACGAGGACCTCCGGGGACGAGGGCACGCGGTGCACGAGGCACGGCGAGCGATGGGGGGCGACACGGACGAGGGGGACGATACCCCTGCGGTGCCTCGCGTCACAACGACCGGGCGTTGACGCTCGTGCGCTCCGCCGCCTAGTTTCGCCGCACCCACGCCGTCCCGCACCCGAGGTCGCCATGCCCCCGACGCCGCATCGCCGACTCGTCGCGCTCGCCCTGCTGCTCTCCCTCGCCGCGCCCGCGATG
>JBEGJG010000339.1:0-2386 GCA_041184705.1 Candidatus Eiseniibacteriota bacterium | reverse complement strand
GCCGCCGGCCGCGCGGTGGACCCGGCCCGACTCGAGGCGCACGTGCGTGCGCTCGCCGATGACGCCATGGAGGGTCGCGGCACGGGCACGCCGGGCTACGACCGCGCCGCGCACTACGTCGCGGAGTGGATGCAGGAGCTCGGGCTCGAGCCCGGCGGCGACGGCGGCTACCTGCAGCCCGTGCCGCTGCTGCGCGCACGCCTGCGCAGCGAGGCGTGCGCGTTCGAACTGCGCCGCGGCGACGAATCGCTGCCGCTCGAGGTCGGGCGCGACGTGCTGCTGTCCCCCGACTTCCTGCGCACGAAGTGGACGACCGAGGCCCCGCTCGTGTTCGTGGGCTACGGCGTGAGCGCCCCCGAGTTGAACCACGACGACTACGCGGGCGTGGACGTGCGCGGCAAGGTGGTGGTGCAGTTCCGGGGCGCGCCGCCGCGCTTCCCCAACGACGAGCGCGCGTACTACTCGAACGGGCAGATGAAGGACCAGATGGCGGTGGCGCGCGGTGCGATCGGCGTGCTCACGCTGATCAAGCCCTCGGACGAGGCGCGGCAACCGTGGGCGCGCAACATGCGGCAGAACCGTCTGCCGGGTTTCCGCTGGCTCGACGAGGGGGGCGCCCCCGCGCAGACGCATGCCGGACTCGAGATCACCGGGCAGGTCGGACGGGCCGCGGCCGAACGGTTGTTCGACGGTGCGGCGGTGGACTTCCTCACCGCGGCCACCGACGCCGACTCGAGTCGCGCGCAGGGCTTCCCGCTCACCTGGTCGGTGAAGGCGGTGCGCGTCACCGAACAGGAGCGCGCCTCGAGCCCCAACGTGATCGGGGTGCTGCGCGGATCGGATCCGCGCCTGCGCGACGAGTGCATCGTGGTCTCGGCCCACCTCGACCATCTGGGCATCGGCGAGCCCGTGCACGGCGACTCCATCCACAACGGGGCGTACGACAACGCGAGCGGCGTGGCCATGATGCTCGAGACCGCGCGCGCGTTCACCGCCCCCGGGGCGCGCCCGCGCCGCTCGGTGGTGTTCCTCGCCGTGACCGGTGAGGAGAAGGGCCTGCAGGGCTCCGACCACTTCGCGCAGCACCCCGCGCCCGACAGCATGACCGTGGTGGGCAACGTGAACCTCGACATGGTGCTGCTGCTGAGGCCACTCCGGAAGGTGGTGGCGATCGGGGCCGAGCACAGCTCGTTCGCGGGCGTGATGTCGCGTGCGGCCGCGCTCGCGGGACTCGAGCTGATCCCCGACCCGACGCCCGCCGAGGTGGTGTTCGTGCGCAGCGACCAGTTCTCGTTCGTGCGCCAGGGCATCCCCGCGGTGTTCCCCGTCTCGGGGCACGACGGCAGCGCCGAGGGGCGCGACGAGGTGGCGGGCTGGCGCGTGGACCACTACCACGGACCGAACGACGACCTGTCGCAGCCCTTCGACTGGCCGAGCGGCGCGCGTTTCACCTCGATGGCGTTCTGGGCCACGTGGCTGGCGGCCGACGCGGCCCGAGCGCCGCACTGGAACCCGGGCGACTTCTTCGGCACGCGCTTCGGTCCCCGTCCCTGAGACGTCGCGCGGTCGAAGCACGAGGGGCCGGTGCGCGTCGCGCACCGGCCCCTCGCGATCCCCCCACGACTCAGGTCGGGAAGCGGATCTCCATCGTGGTGCCCTCGTTCGGCGCCGAGAGACGGATGCCGATGCGCCCCGCGTGGTACTCCTCGACCACGCGCCGCGCGAGCGCCAGTCCCAGCCCCCAACCGCGACGCTTCGTGCTGTAGCCGGGCTCGAACGCCCGACGCTGCTCGTCGCGCGACATGCCGCGACCGTTGTCGCTCACCGCGATCACGACCTCCTCGGTCTCGGCCCGCCGCTCCACCACCACCTCGATGAGACCCTGCGGCTTGTCGAGCGCGGTGAGCGCGTTGCTGAGCAGGTTCTCGAGCACCCACTCGAGCAACTCGCGATTGAGGTTGATGGGCGGCACCTCCTCGTAGCGCTCGCGGATCTCGACCGCACCGCTCGTCTGGGGCACGCGCCGCCGCACGTAGGCGACCGCCTCGCGCACCACCGGCACCACGTCCTGCAGCACGAGCTGCGGCGCGGAGCCGATGTGACTGAAGCGCTGCGCGACCTTGGACAGGCGGTCGATGTCGCCCTCCATGTCGTCGAGCGTCTCGGCCAGCTCGGCGCGTGGGATGCGCACCACACCCTCGCGATCCGCGCTCTCGGCATGGCCGCGCAGCAGCTCCACCCAACCCATGAGGCTCGAGAGCGGCGTGCCCAGCTGGTGCGCGGTCTCCTTGGCCATGCCGACCCAGATGACGCGCTTCTCGGCCTGTCGGATGCCGGTGAGACCCGAGAGCCCGAGCAGCAGCAGCAGGCCCGTCCCCAGCACCGC
>JBEGJG010000338.1:0-2757 GCA_041184705.1 Candidatus Eiseniibacteriota bacterium | reverse complement strand
GGTCGCGGGAGGTCTCGGAGTGACGCCGCATGCGCTGCGGCACTCGTTCGCGAGCCACCTGCTCGACGCGGGCGCCGACCTGCGCGCGATCCAGGAACTGCTGGGTCACGCCTCGCTCGCGAGCACGCAGGTGTACACCCACGTCTCGCGCGCCCGGTTACAGCAGGCGTACGAGCAGGCGCATCCGCGTGCGTGACCGTCGCGTCCTCGCGACGCTCCTCGCCGCCGTGCTGCTGGTCACGGGCTGCGCGCGCAAGCTGCCGCCCTCGGGCGGGCCGCCCGACCTCGAGCCCCCGCGCGTCCTCTCGATCGTGCCCGACTCGGGCGCCGTCATGGTCGCGCGCGGTCATGGTCGCGCGCGACGCCGACATCGTGATCGAGTTCACCGAGGGCATGGATCCGCGCAGCACGATCGCCGCGGTGGACGTGGCCCCGCGCACCGAGTTCCGTGCCCGACGCTGGAGCGGCCGACGCCTGGTGCTGGTGCCTCGCGACACGCTGCGCACGAACCAGACCTACACCGTGTTCGTGGGCGTGGACGCCCGCGACTGGCACGGCAACGCGCTGCGCGAGGGCCGCGCGATCCCGTTCACGACCGCCGCCGAGTTCCCGCCCGGCATCATCGACGGCGAGGTGGTGGCCACCGGGTTCACGGCCTCGGGCACGTACCTGTGGTGCTACCCCGAGGGCCTGTCGCCCGACAGCACGGGCCGCGACTTCGACGCCATCGGCGTGGCGGGGGAGACCGGGCGGTTCCGCGTCACCGGCCTCGACGTCCCCGGGCGCTACCGGCTGTGGGCGTTCGCGGACCTCAACCGCAACCGCTCGTTCGAGCCCACGAGCGACCTGCTCGTGCCCGTGGACACGACACTCGATCTCACCGCCGGCCGTGCGGTCTCGAGCGGTCTGGTGCTGCGCATCACCAACCCGCGCGCCCCGGGCCGCGTCAAGGGCACGGTGCTCGACACGCTCGGTGACACGCGCGGCTCGATCCGCCTCATCGCGCAGTCGCTCGCCGACACCACGCGACGCCTGCTCTACGACCTGCAGGCGAGCGGGGCGTACGACCTCGGATGGGATCCGGGTCGGTATCGCGTGCGCGCGTTCCGCGACTTCGACCGCAACAAGATCTGGAAGCGCGACGAGGAGCCCGCGAGCGACGAGGTCGAGGTGTCGGTGACGCCGGGCGGCGTGGTGGAGCTGCCGCCGTTCGTGCTCGTGCGTCCCATGCCCGCCCCGAGGACGCCGTGACGATCCCGTTCACCAAGATGCACGGGGCCGGGAACGACTTCGTGGTCGTGGACCATCGCGAACCGTTCCTGCCCTCGACCGGGCGCGAGGCGTTGTTCGCGCGGCTGTGCGACCGGCGCCGCGGCATCGGGGCCGACGGCGTGCTGCTGCTCGAGTCCTCGATCGAGTACGACTTCGCGATGACCTACCACAACTCCGACGGCGGCCCCGCCGACTTCTGCGGCAACGGGGCGCGCTGTCTCGCACGGTTCGCGCTCGGGCACGGTCTGGGCCACGGCGGGCGCGTGCGGTTCGCGACCGCGGTGGGCCCCAAGTGGGCCGAGCCGCGCCCCGGTGGGCTCATGGCGGTGGGCTTCGGTCTCGTCGAACCCGGGGAGCGCGTGCGGCTCGAGGCGGCCGGGCGTACCTTCGACGGGCGGTTCCTGATCACGGGTGTGCCGCACCTCGTGCTCCCGGTGACGGGGCTGGACACCATCCCGTTCGACGACTGGGCCCCGCCGCTTCGCTCGCACGGGAGTCTGGGCAGCGCCGGGGCCAACGTGGACTTCGTGGAGCGCTGTTCCGACGGCCGCGTGGCGATGCGGACGTGGGAGCGCGGTGTCGAGGGCGAGACGCTCGCCTGCGGCAGCGGCGCGATGGCGTGTGGACTCTGGGCGGTGCTCGAGGCCGGTGCGAGCGCACCGGTGACCGTGCGCACCGCGGGTGGCGACGATCTCACGATCGAGATGGAGGCGGTCCCCGGCGGGTACGACGTCGTGCTCGTGGGGCCCGCGGTGACGGTGTTCGAAGGGGAGTGGCGCGAGCCCTGACCCGGTGGCCGCCCCAGGCGGCACGAGGAGGCAGCATGTTCGAAGGTCTGTCGGTGGCGATGGTGACCCCGTTCCGCAACGGCGAGGTGGACCGCGACGCCACCGCGCGTCTGGTCGAGCACCTGATCGGTGGCGGCGTGCAGGGCCTCGTGGTCTCGGGCTCGACCGGTGAGGCCGCGACGTGCACGGTCGAGGAGCGCCGCGACCTGTGGCGGTTCGTGAAGGAGCGCGCGCAGGGTCGGGCGTGGGTGGTGGCCGGTACGGGCACGAACAGCACCGCCGACTCCATCGTGCTCACGCGCATGGCCGAGGAGATCGGGCTCGACGGCGCCATGGTCGTGACGCCGTTCTACAACAAGCCCACGCCGAAGGGGCAGGCCGCGCACTTCGCCGCGGTCGCCCGCAGCACGAAGCTGCCCGTCATCCTCTACAACGTGCCGGGGCGCACGGGCACCAACACCACGGCCGACGTGCTCGCGATGGTGCAGGACGTGCCGAACATCCGCGCGGTCAAGGAGGCCTCGGGCAACCTCGATCAGATGGCGCAGGTCCGCACGCGCACGCGCTTCACGCTGCTCTCGGGGGACGACTCGCTCACGCTGCCGTGCATCTCGGTGGGAGGTGCGGGCATCATCTCGGTGGTCGGCCACGTGGTGCCGCGCGAGATGCGCACCCTGGTGGACCACGCGCTCGCCGG
>JBEGJG010000337.1:0-4537 GCA_041184705.1 Candidatus Eiseniibacteriota bacterium | reverse complement strand
GTTCTGGGGGCCACCTTCAACGTGCCCGAGTTCTCGTTCACCACGCGCGACATCGTGGACTTCGAGGAGCTCATGCGGCAGCGCGTCGCGGGCGCCACGCGCGCCGGACTGCGTCTCGCCGACCTGCAGAACGTGGCCCACTCGATCGAGCCGTTCCTGGGCGCGCGCGAGTTCCTGGGCAAGCTGCGCGCGCTCGGCAACGTGATCATCATCTCCGACACGTTCCACGAGTTCAGCGAACCGCTCGCCACCAAGCTCGGTGGCGTGTCGCTGTTCGCCAACCGCTTCGAGCTCGACGCCGCGGGTCACATCACCGGCTTCAAGCTGCGCATCCGCGGCCAGAAGGAACGCATCGTCTCGGGCTTCAAGGGCGCCGGCTACAAGGTGGCCGCGATGGGCGACTCCATGAACGACCTGTCGCTGCTCAAGAGCTGCGACTTCCCGGTGATCTACCGGCCCTCCGCGACGCTCGCCGCCCAGTTCCCCGACGTGACCGCGGTGCACAACCTCGACGACGCGCTCGCGCTGCTCGAGGCCGCCGCCCGCCGTCGCGCCGCCGAACGCGACGCCTGACGCGCACCTCTGCGGTGCGCCCCGCGCTCACACCAGAGCGCGCGCCCAGTTCAACAACGGCAGCGGGTCGGCGAGATCGTCGAGCAGCAGGTCGGGAGCATGCGCCTGCAGCGTGTCTCGCGATCTCCCACCGGTCGTGACCGCCACCACGCGCGCCCCGGCCGCGCGCGCGCACGCGATGTCGTGCTCGGTGTCCCCCACCACCACGCAGCGATCGGGCGAGACCGCGTGACGCTCGGCGGCGCGTCGGACCGCCAGACGCGCGATCGCGTCGCGATCCTCGCCCTCCTCGCCGAACGCGCCCCACGCGAAGCGCTCCCAGAGGCCGAACGACTCCAGCTTCACGCGCGCCATGCGCGTCTCGTTGCCGGTGAGCAGCGCCATCGCCCACGCCGGCTCGGCCTGGACGGCGTCGAGCACCGCACCCACCCCCGGCAGCAACCCGCCCCGCGGCGGGTTCATGAGCTCACGCATGCGCGCCACCACGCGGTCGAAGAACCGCGTCCGGAGATCGCCCTCGAACGACAGTCCGTGCCGCGTGGCGATGTCGTCGGTGATGAGTCGGTCGGTGCGGCCCGCGAACGGGATGGTGCGCAGGTCGTCCTCGATCCCGTGCACGTCGCGCAACGCGGCCGACAACGCCTCGCGTCCGGCGCCCTGCGTGAGCAGCAGGGTGCCGTCGACGTCGAACAGCCAGACGAGCGGGGCGGGTCGGTCGGACATGGCCCGGCAGGGTAGCCGAGCCGACCTCACGGGGCACGGGACGCTGACCCGCCGGGTCGGTTGGCCTATACTGGGCGGGCGTACCCGTGGCCCACTCGCCGAGCCCCGCTCGGCGCGCCCCCCCGTCCCGAGGCCGTCCCGTCCGCTTGAACGCGAATCCCGTCGCTCCCGCGCCGCACCGCGCGCTCGACGCCGCTCGGCGGCTGCAGGCGCACCTCGCCGCGCACCACCTGCACGACGGCCGCCTCGCGGGGGCCGACCAGGGGGTGCGCTGGAACATCCGCGTGTGGCGGTTCGTGAAGAGCTACCTGCCGGCGCTGCGCCCGATCGAGCGCCACTGGTTCGTGCAGGGACAGGCGTACTGGGCGCTCGCCAACTGGACGCTCGCCGACCTCACGGGCGAACCCGCGTACCGCACCGCCGCCGAGGACGCCGCACGCGCGATCCGCGAGGGCCAGCGAGCCGACGGCGCGTGGGACTACCCGCTGCCCGAGCGCCGTCACCTCGTGGCCACGGTCGAAGGCGACTTCGGCGCCGTCGCGATGCTCGAACGGCATGAGCGCACCGGCGACCCCGACGCACTGGCCGGCGCACGCGCTTGGCACGCGTACCTCGAGACGCACATCGGCTACCAACCGCACACCACCGGCGTGTGCGTGAACTACTTCCAGGTGCCGCGCGGCAAGGTGCCCAACAACACCTGCGAGTGGATCTGGGTGCTGGGACGTCTCGCCTCGGCCACGCGCGATCGCGCGTACCTCGAACGCGTGCCCGCCCTGCTCGACTTCCTCGAGGCCGTGCAACTGCCCTCGGGCGAACTGCCCTACGAGCTTCCCGGCGGCAACGAGCCCCGTCTGCGCCACCACTACCTGTGCTTCCAGTACAACGCGTTCCAGTGCATGAAGCTCGCGTGGTACGCGCAGGCGCACGGGGACGCGCGCGCGCAGCGACTCGCCGAGCGCGTCTCCGACTTCCTCGTCACCGGCGTGCTCGCGAGCGGCGCGGTGCGCGCCTCGTGTGGCAGCGCGAACCCCGAGGTCGTGTACTACGCCGACGCGGTCGCGATGGCGCTGCATGGGTCGCGGACCAGGTGCGCCCCGACGGCACGTTCGCGCACTTCTCGCGACGCGACTACGGCGTGCTCTCCGATCGCAACGAGTACCCGCGCTACCTCGCCATGACGCTCTACCACCTCGCCGAGCGAGCGCGCGATCCGAGGCCCCTGCCATGAGGGTGCTCGTCGTCACCAACATGTGGCCGTCGGCCTCTCGCCCGCACTGGGGCGCGTTCGTGAGGTCGCAGGTGGATTCGCTCGCCGCGGCGGGCTGCACGAACACGCTCTACGAGATCGAGGGCTGGCGTTCGACCGGGGCCTACGTGCGCGCGCTCGCCGAGTTGCCGCGCGTGGCGCGTGAGTGCGGGGCCGAACTGGTGCACGCGCACTACGGGCTCTCGGGCGCGGCCGCGCTGCGCGTGCCGCTGCCGCTCGTGGTGAGCTTCTGCGGCGACGACCTGCTCGGACGCCCCGACGCCGCCGGCCGCCTGTCGTTCAAGAGCCGCGCGCTCATCCCGCTGTCGCTCCTGGCCGCACGGCGCGCCGACGGGGTGATCGTGAAGAGCGCCGAGATGGCGCGTGCGCTGCCCGGTGTGCCCGACGTGGAGGTGATCCCGAACGGCGTGGACCTGTCGCGCTTCGTGCCCGAGCCGCGCGACGTCGCGCGCGCGGCACTGGGCTGGGCGCCCGAGGTGCCGGTCCTGCTGTTCGCGGCCGACCCGTCCGAGGAGCGCAAGAACTGGCCGCTCGCGACCGCGGTGCGCGACGCGCTCGTCGCCCGTGGGACACCCGTTCGTCTCGAAGCCGTGCACGGGCGTCCGCAGACCGATATGGTGCGGGCCATGAGCGCAGCCGACGTGTTGCTGCTGCCCTCGTACCACGAGGGATCCCCCAACGTCGTGAAGGAAGCGATGGCCATGGACCTTCCGGTCGTGGCCGCGCCCGTCGGCGATTGCGCCGAACGTCTGCGAGACGTGGCGCCCTCCGCGGTGGTGGACCGCACGGTCGAGGCGTTCACCGACGCCACCGCGCGCATCCTCGCCGAGCGTCGCCGCAGCAACGGCCGCGACGCGATCGCGCGTACGCTCTCGCTCGAGGCAGTGGCGCGCCGCGTGCTGTCCGTGTACGAACGCGCCCGCGCGCATCAAGGGAAGCGCGCATGAGACGCGTCCTCGCGCCCCTGCTCCTGCTCGCCGCGACCCTGCCGTTCGCGTTCGGCGCGGGCTGCCAGTCCGCGCCCGCACGGTTGCTGTTCGCCCCCGCCGACGGTGCGAGCGAGGTGCGCTGGGTGCTCACCGACTCGGCGCTGGCGGTGTCGTTCTTCGGCCGATCGGTGAGCGTGTTCGAGGCGCGCAAGGGCCGAATGCTTTGGACCTCGCGCGCCGTGGCGCGCGAGGTCTGGCACCCGACGTTCGGCATCGCGACGAGCGCGACGGGCGAGACGCTCGCGGTCGCGACCCCCGACGGCGTGCTCGCGCTTCTCGCCCGCACCGGGCAACGCCTGCTCGCCACGCCCGGCGGTGGCGCGACCCTCGCGCTCTCGAGCGATGGCCGCTGGCTCGCGTGGGGCGATGGGCGGAAAGGGCGCATCGTCTCGGTGCCGGACACGACCACGACGCGCGACCTGCGCGTGCCCGGCTCGGTGCCGGACACGACCACGACGCGCGACCTGCGCGTGCCCGGCGAGCACGGCGGACTCGTGTGGTTGGACCGCGTACGGTCGTTCGCATGGACCGACGGACCGCGCGTGATGTTCCACGCCCCCGACTCCAACACCACACGCTCGCTCGGACCGTTCACCGAGGGCGAGCCGGGATCACTCGCCGCGACGCGCCTCGGAGCCACGCTGGCCGTGGCCGAGAGCACGAACGCGATCTCGGTCTGGAACACCGGAACGGGCACGCAGCGCTCGCGCATGCGGCTCGAGGCTCCGCGCCCGGCCCGCCACATGGCGCTGTCGTCCGACGGCTGGTTCCTGGCGACGGCGGACGGCGGAACGGTGCGCGTGCGCTGGGCCTACACCGGGCGCGAGGTCTTCACCTGGCGTCCGCACCGCGGCGCCGACGTTCGCGACCTCGCGTTCTCGATCCAGGGCCACCGCATGGCCACGCTGGGAGCCGAGGGCATGCTCGCGGTCTGGGACCTCTCGCCCGCCACGCGCAACGCCCCGGGGGATCGCTGACATGT
>JBEGJG010000336.1:0-4672 GCA_041184705.1 Candidatus Eiseniibacteriota bacterium | reverse complement strand
CCCGACGTGCCCTCCGAGACCGCCGACGGTTGGCGCAAGGTGCTGTCGTACTCGCGCTGCGCGTTCCAGGTGTTCCGCGCGCTCACGCCCACCGACTGGACGTCGGCGCTGCTCGATTGCGGGCGCACGTTCCTCGCCGAGAGCCCCGCGCCGGCCGACGAAGGGGGGGCGCGGTGAGGGCCGCCCACCACGCGGTCGTGCTGCTCGCGTTGGTGCTGTCGCTCGTCCCGCTCGCGGCCGGCCGCGCCACGATCGTGGCCTCGTCCGTGGCTCCGCCCGTGGCCGAATCGCGCGTCGGTCTGGTGCTCATGGTGGTATGCGGCCTGTCGCTCAAGGTCGCACTCGGCGCGCCCGTGCCGTGGGCGGGCGTGGCGCTGGCGAGCTGCGGCATGGGGCTGCTCGACGCCGCACTCGAACCCGACCACGCCGACGATCCCGCACCCGGACCCGCTCCGCGCCCCGCCCCGACGCCGTAGCGGACCGTTCGATCCCGCAGGGTCGCGGTGCGCCACGGCATCGCGAGCCCGCGGTTCGCCGCGCCGCGCGGCCCGCCCTATGCTCGGGCCATGACGAGTACGGTGGGTGGGGCGCTCCGCGCGGCGATCGAACGACTCGCGACCGCGGGTCTGCCCGCGTCCGACGCCGAGGAGTTGTTGTCGCGACTCCTCGGCGTGGGACGCGGCGACCTGCGGCGTCGCGCGACCGATCCGCTCGCACCCGAGGCGCAGGCCACGTTCGACCGTCACCTGACGCGACGGTTGGCGGGTGAGCCCGTGCAGTACGTGACCGGTCGCGCCGCGTTCCGCCATCTCGATCTCGTGGTGGACCCGCGCGTGCTCATCCCGCGTCCCGAGACCGAACTGCTCGTCGAGGCGGTGCTCGAGCATCTGGCGCGCGGGGACTGGTCGCGCCGCCCGCCGCGCGTGCTCGACCTCGGCACGGGCTCGGGCTGCATCGCGCTGGCGGTGGCGAGCGAGCGCGCCGACGCGCGGGTGCTGGCCGTGGACGCCAGCGCCGACGCGCTCGCGGTGGCGACCGTCAACGCGCAGGAGCTCGGCCTCACCGATCGCGTGACGTTCGCGCACGGCCACTGGTTCGCCGCGGTCGAGCCCGACGACCGGTTCGACGTCATCGTGTCGAACCCGCCCTACATCGCGTGGTCCGAGGCGGTCGATCTGCCGGCCGACGTGCGCGAGCACGAACCGCACTCGGCGCTGTTCGCCGACGACGACGGCCTCGCCGACCTGCGCACGATCGTGGACGAGGCCCCGCGCCACCTGCTGGCGGGCGGCCTGCTCGCACTGGAGCTGGCCGAGATGCGCGCCGAAGCCGTGGCCGCCTGGCTCGAGGGCGCGCACGACTGGCAGAGCGTGGAATTGCGCGACGATCTCGCCGGCCGCCCCCGCATGCTGCTCGCCCGCCGCGAACGCGGCCCCGCCATCGCCCCGGCCCAGTGGGGCGAGGAGGGGTAGGGGCGCGGCGTTTCCTGTATCCTCGCGCCATCCGCCCGGTGCCTGACCGGGTGACCTACGAACCTTCCCACGGGATCCCCGCCATGTCCGATATCGCCGCGCGCGGTTACGCGCGCCCCGACGCCCTCGTGAGCACCGAGTGGGTCGCCGCCCATCTGAACGACCCCTCCGTCCGCATCGTCGAGTCCAACGAGGACCAGCTCCTCTACCCGTCGGGCCACATCCCCGGTGCGGTGCAGGTGGACTGGGCCGCCGACCTCAACGATCCCGTGCGTCGCGACTACCTCGACCGCGCCGCCTTCGAATCCCTCATGTCGCGCATCGGCGTCACGCGCGAGACCACCGTGGTGTTCTACGGCGACAAGAACAACTGGTGGGCGTGCTACGCGTTCTGGGTGTTCCAGTTGTTCGGGCACACGAACGCGAAGGTCATGGACGGCGGGCGTCTCAAGTGGGAGCAGGAGAAGCGCACGCTCACGCGCGAGAAGCCGTCGTACGCGGCCACCTCGTACACCGCGCCCGAGCGCGACGACGTGACGCAGCGCGCGTTCCGCGACCAGGTGCTCGCGCACGTGCGCGCCGGCGGCAAGCTGGTGGACGTGCGCAGCCCGCAGGAGTTCACGGGTGAGCGCACGCACATGGCCGAGTATCCGCAGGAGGGTGTGCTGCGCGGGGGTCACATCCCCGGTGCGCGCAGCGTGCCGTGGGCGCGTGCTGCGAACCCCGAGGACGGCACGTTCAAGGACGCGGCCGCCCTGCGTGGGATCTACGAGGGCGAGTGCGGGCTGCAGCGCAGCGACGACGTGGTCGCGTACTGCCGCAGGTGCGCAACTACGACGGCAGCTGGACCGAGTGGGGCAACTCGGTCGGCCTCCCCATCGAGCGCTCGTGACCGCACCCGAAGGGCTGCCCGCGCCGCTGTCCGCGATCCTCGCCGAGTTCGCCTCGGTGGATCGCGCTCTGCGCGCCGAGATGCTCATCGAGTACGCCGACGCGTTCGAGCCCGTCGCGCCCGAGGTCGCCTCGCCGCCGTACCCCGAGACGAGCCGTGCTCCGCGCTGCGAGTCCGAGGCGTTCGTGTTCGCCACCGACCGACCCGACGGCACGCTCGACTACGCGTTCGCGGTCGAGAACCCGCAGGGGCTGTCGGCCAAGGCGTGGGCCGTGCTGCTCGACGAGGCGCTCTCGGGGCAGCCGCTCGAGCAGGTCGCGCGCGTGCCGCAGGACGTGGTGTTCGACGTCTTCGGCCGCGACCTGTCCATGGGCAAGGGGCAGGGGCTCATCGGCATGCTCGAGGTCGTGCAGCACGAGGCGCGCCGTCGGCTCGACGCGCGCCGCCGAGAGGCCGCCGGACTGGCGTAGCCGCGACACCGCGACGATCCCCGTCCCGCGCCTCGTCGCAGGTGCACCACCGCCACCGCCGCCGCCGAGCGGCGTGGTCACGCGGTCGGTGGAGCCGGTACGCGACCCTGTGGAACGACGACGGCCGCCGCGTTCACTCGCGCGGCGGCCGTTCGTGTTCCGTGACCGATCAGTGCTTGGGCGCCATCGAAGGGTCGTGGCACTGCACGCAGAGTTCGCGCTTGGGATCGTGCGTGAGCAGGCCCGGCAGATCCGAGCTGTGCGGCTGGTGGCAGCTACTGCAACGCATCGCCTGACCCGTGCGCGGGTCGGGGCGCGTGCTCTGCGTGGGGTGATAGTGGTTGCGCAGGTCGGTGTGGCACTTGCGGCACATCTCGGACTCGTCCTTCGCCGTGATGAGTGACGGGCCCGCACCACCGTGCGCGTCGTGGCACGAGACGCAACCCTTCTCGAGCGCCTTGTGCTTCACACGGCCCTCGCCGACCGCGGCCGGGTGGCAGCTCACGCACAACGCGTCGCCACCCTTCTTGAGCAGACCGGCGGCGTTGCCCGCGTGCGGCTCGTGGCACGACAGGCACTGCGCGCCCTCGTGCATGGGCGGATGCTTGGACGCCTTGGCCGTGAACGCACGCGAGTCCTTGTGGCACTTCGCGCACAGGTCGGCGCCCTTCGCCACCAGCGTGCGTTCGCCCTTCGCGGTGTGGCAGCTCGTGCACTCGCCGCGCGCGAACGGCAGGTGCGGGAACGGCCGGATCAGGTTCGCCTTGCCCTTCGCTGCCACGTGCGGGTCGTGGCAGCTCACGCAGTTCACCGTCGCGAGCGCCTGACCCGGGTGCTTGGCCACCATCTCGGGCTTCTGCACGTCGTGGCAGACCGCGCACATCGCGCCGCCCTCGCGCTTGAGCATGCCGGCGTTGGCCGCACCGTGCGGGGCATGGCAGGTCAGGCACAGCCCGCGGCCCGCGGGGGCGTGGGGCGTGCCGGTCGCGAGCTTCTGCGCCAGGTCCTTGTGGCACGACAGGCACAGGTCGCCCGTGCGGCCCTTGAGCAGAGCGCGCTGGTTCGACTGGTGCGGGTCGTGGCAGGCACGGCAGTCGCCCTTCGCCACCGGGTCGTGCCCGTGCGGCAGGTGCGCCTCCTCGGCGACCGCGCTGTGACAGCGCGCGCACAACTGCGACTCGCTCGCGGCGAGCAGGCCCTTGCGCGGCGAGGCGTGCGAGCTGTGGCACGACGCGCAGTCGCCCTTGGCGACGGGGTCGTGCACCTTGGACTCGGCGTCGCGCGGCTTGGCGGTGGAGTGGCAGCGCACGCACAGCTGACGCTCGGGCGCGATCAGCGTGGCGCGCGCAGGAGCCGGTCCCGGCGTGTGGCAGCGCTTGCAGTCGCGGTCGCCGAACCCCGGGTGCGTGTGCGCCGACACCAGCGCGGGCGACGACGACCCGTGCGGCGCGTGGCACGACAGGCAGCGCCCGGCTTCCGGATCGGCGCCCGGATGCGCGGCGCGGAACTTGGAGTCCGTGGGCAGGTGGCAGTCGGCGCACAGGCGATCGGCGGGCTTCACCAGCGCTCCGGCCGCGACACCACCGTGCGGGTCGTGGCAGGTGAGGCAGTCGCCCTTGGCCACGGGGTCGTGCGGGTGCGCCGCGTCGCGGCCCACGTCGGCGTGGCAGCTCGCGCACAGCGCCGCGCCGCGCGCCTTGAGCAGGCCCGGCTCCTTCGAGGCGTGCGAGTCGTGGCACGACATGCACTGCCCGCGCGCGGCCGCGGTGTGCGCGCCCACACCGGTCGCCTTGCGCGCCACCGCCGCGTGGCACGAACCGCACAGCTCGACCGGCTTG
>JBEGJG010000335.1:0-4650 GCA_041184705.1 Candidatus Eiseniibacteriota bacterium | reverse complement strand
CACAGCAGGAAGTCCTCGATCTCGTTCCGGGCCCGAGGGCGCGGAGTCGGCTCGGACGATTCATTACCAGATTCCCGCGGGGTGGGTGAAGCGACCGCCACCTCGCTCGCGGAAGGGAGCGGGTCGGGCGACGCGGGAACGGGCTTCCCCTCGGGTGCGGCGGGCGCGATCCGCACGGCATCACTCGCCTGCGAGGACGCGCCCGCCACGCTCGAGGCGCTGTGCCGCTCGACCGCGACGCTCGCGGGAATCGCCACCGCACGGGACATTCGCGTCGCGCGCGAGCCCGTCGTGGCTGGGGCGGGTGCCACGCGGCGCGGCGCCCCCTCATCGTCAGCAGGCGCGAACGCCGCCCCCTGCGGCAGCAGCGCGGCCAGCACACGGTTGGCGGTCGGGTCGCTCGGGCGCAGGTGGAACACCACCCGCTTCCCGTCGCGCACCCCGCGCACCAGACCGGCGCGCTCCAGCGCCTGCAGGTGGCGTGTCGTGCACGACTGCGACAGTCCCACCTCGAGCGCCAGGCCGCTCACGCTCAGGTCGCGACCGCGCGCGAGCAGCGCCACGAGCTCGAACCGCTTGGGCGGTGCGAGTGCGGCCAGCAGATCCTGCGCGCGGGCGTGGCGATAGGTCATGCACGAGTATGCATACCACTCGCACACGGACCGCGCCAGCACTCCGTGCGCGCGCGGCGCGGTTGCCTCGGAGGGCCCGCTTCCCGCACACTCGCCCCCTCATGAGCCTCGGCCTACCCCTCCAGCCCGCCACCCCGAACTTCTTCGGGATGAGCCGTGACCGCCTGCGGCGGCACGTGCAGGGCCTCGGCGTGCCCGCGTTCCGGGCCGAGCAGGTCTACTCGTGGGTGTACCAGAAGCACGTGCGCGACCCGATCGACATGACCAACCTGCCGCTCGAGTTCCGCGAGGCGCTGCCCAGCATCTGCGGCCTCGACCTGCCCGAGACGGCCTCGGTCCACAAGAGCCCCGACGGCAACACGCACAAGTTCGTGTTCCGGCTCGCCGACGGCGCGCGCGTCGAGGCGGTGAGCATGCGCACGCCGAAGCGGCTCACGTTCTGCATCTCGAGCCAGGTGGGCTGCGCGCTCAAGTGCTCGTTCTGCGCGACCGGCCTCATGGGGCTGAAGCGCAACCTCAAGGCGCACGAGATCGTGGCGCAGGTCGTCGGCATGGGCGAGTTCCACGGCTGGCAGGACGACCGCTTCAACATCGTGTTCATGGGTATGGGCGAGCCGCTCGCCAACATGGACGCGGTCACCGAGACCATCCGCATCCTGCACGACGACCGCGGCCTCAATCTGGGCGCGCGCCGCCTCACGGTGAGCACGAGCGGACTCGTGCCGCAGATCCGCGAACTCACGAAGCTCGACCTGCAGGTCGGACTGGCGATCTCGCTGCACGCCACCACCGACGAACTGCGCGACGAGCTGGTGCCCGTGAACAAGCGCTGGCCCATCCGCGAGCTGCTCGACGCGGCGCAGGAGTACGGGCAGAGCGTGGGCCGCCGTGTGACGCTGGAGTACACGCTGCTCGGCGGCGTCAACGACAGCGACGACGACGCCGACCGACTGGCCGCGTTCGCGCGTCGCATGCCGAGCAAGGTCAACATCATCCCGTACAACCCGGTGCCGGGCCTGCCGTGGCAGCGCCCCACGCCCGAGGCGATCGACCGTTTCGTGCACCGCCTGCTGCCCAAGGCGCCCGCCGTGACCGTGCGTCACACGCAGGGCGGCGACATCTGGGCGGCCTGCGGTCAGCTCGGCGGTCTCTCCTAGCCGCGCCACGCACGCCACGGAGGGCGCGCCCATGTCGCTCCGCACGCGGCTCTTCCTCGGGCTCCTCGCGGTCGCGCTCGTCCCCACGCTGCTGTTCGCGTGGTTCACGTTCGTGCAGCTCGACGCCGCGACCTCGCGCTGGTACCAGGGCGGCGTCGAGGACGCGCTCGAGGCCTCGGCCGAGACCAACCGCACCACGCTGACGCGACTCGAGACCACGGTGCGCGAGCGCGCCGACGCGTGGGCCGCGCGCGGCGGCACGCTGGATGTGCGCGGGGCGTCGCTGGACGCGGACGGCGTGGACTTCGTGCAGGACTACGCGCGCGACGGCGACGGATGGCGGCTCGTGGCCACGCGCCTCTCGCCCGCGCGCAGCGACGCCGACACCGTGGACCTGTCGTCGGAGCTCGCCGCCGCGCTCACCGGCGACCGATTGGTGCGGTCGCCCAGCGGCGCGCTCGGCGCGGTCGCGACGATCGGTACGGATCGCGTGCGCGTCGCGGGCATGTGGCTCAACCCCTCCTACTGGGAGCAGCTCGGACAGGTGCGCGAGGCGCGCGAGCACTACGCGCGGCTCGGGCGTGGGCCTGACCATCGCGGTGCTCGCACTCGCGCTGCTCGCGGGCGCGGCACTGCTCTCGGGCGTGCTCGCCGGCGGCATGACGCGTCCGCTCGCACGGCTGGGCACCGCGCTCACGCGCGTCGCCGACGACACCACGCGCGAGCCACTGCCCGAGACGGGACCGCGCGAACTGGCCTCGCTGGCCGCGACGTTCAACGCCATGACCGCGCGGCTCGCCGAGGCGCGCGCCGCGCTCGCACGCGCCGAACGCGAGGCCGCATGGCGCGACGTGGCGCGGCGGCTCGCGCACGAACTCAAGAACCCGCTCACCCCCATGTCGCTCTCGATCCATCGTCTGCGCCGTCGCATCGAGCGCGTTCCCGACGCCGACCGTGCCGCGGTGCGCGAGAGCCTCGATGCGCTGCTGCACGAGATCGACCACCTCACGCGACTCGCCGACTCGTTCGCGCAGTACGCGCGCATGCCCGAGCCGCGCGACGAGTCACTCGACTTCGCGGCGCTCGTGCGCGCGGCCACGGCCCTGCACGAGACCGCGTCGGTCGCGCTGAGCGTGCGCGCCGAGGGACCGCTGCCGGTGCGCGGCGACGGTTTGCTGCTGTCGCGCGCGCTGCATAACCTCGTCGTGAACGCGTGCGAGGCGAGCGCGCCGGGCGGACCCGTCGAGGTCGAGACCGGACGCGACGCAGAGGGGGCGTGGGTCGAGGTCCGCGATCGCGGCCCCGGCCTGGACCCCACGATCGCCGCACGCGCGTTCGAACCCTACGTGAGCACCAAGAACCGCGGCAGCGGTCTGGGGCTGTCGCTCGTTCGCGACATCGCCGCCCAGCACCGCGGTCGCGTGACGCTCGTGAACCGCGAGGGCGGCGGCGCCGTGGCGCGCCTCGTCCTGCCCTGTGCCTGAAGGAGCCCGCATGGCCGCCCCCGAGTCCCTCGCCGTGCTCACCGTGGACGACGACCCCGCGATCCGCCGCATGCTGCGCGCGGTGCTGGAGGACGAGGGCCACGTCACCGGCGAGGCCCCCGATGCGGTCGCGGCCTACGCCGCGCTCGCCGACCGACGCTGGGACGTGGTGCTGCTCGACCTCTCCATGCCGGGCGAGCACGGACTCGACGCGCTGGTTCGCATCCGCGAGCAGGCGCCCGACACCGCGGTGGTCGTGGTCTCGGGCGAGAGCTCGATCGAGAACGCGCTGCGCGCCGGTCAGCGCGGGGCGTTCGACTTCGTCGCCAAGCCCGTGCGCGATCCCGAGCACCTGCTCGCGGTGATCCGCGAGGCCGTGCGCGTCACGCGCCTGCGGCGCGGCAGCGAGGCGCACGAGACGGCCGTGGAGCGGACGCGCTCCGCCGACGACGCCACGCTCGGCATCCTGGGCGCGAGCCCGGCGATCGAGCGGTTGCGCGAGCAGATCCGTCGCGTCGCCCCCGCGCAGGGGCGCGTGCTCATCACCGGCGAGAACGGTGCGGGCAAGGAACTCGCCGCGCATGCGGTGCATCGGTTGTCGAAGCGCGCCGCGGGACCTTTCGTGAAGCTCAACTGCGCCGCGATCCCCAAGGACCTGCTCGAGAGCGAGTTGTTCGGCTACGAGAAGGGCGCGTTCACCGGCGCGGTCGCGACCAAGAAGGGTCGGCTCGAGTTGGCCGACGGCGGCACGCTGTTCCTCGACGAGATCGGCGACCTCGCGCTCGACGCCCAGGCCAAGCTGCTGCGCGTGCTGGAGACGGGTGAGATCGAGCGCGTCGGCGGGACGCGCACCGCGCAGGTGGACGTGCGGCTCGTCGCGGCCACCAACAAGGACCTGCCCGCTGCGGTGCGCGCGGGTGAGTTCCGCGAGGACCTGTGGTTCCGACTCAACGTGCTCCCGATCACGGTGCCGCCGTTGCGCGAGCGTCGTGGGGACGCGATCGCGCTCGCGACGCACTACCTCGACGTGTTCGCCGCCGCTGAAGGCCGCTCCCCGCTCACGCTGTCGGAGGACGCGCGCGAGCTGCTCGAGCGGTATCACTGGCCCGGCAACGTGCGCGAGCTGCGCAACCTCATGGAGCGCGCGGTCGTGCTGGTGAGCGGTGCGGTCGTGACCGCGGCCGACCTGGACCCGTGGCTCGAGTCGCCGCCCGAGGAGGGCGACGACGCGGGCCTGAAGGGCAAGGTGGCGCGCAGCGAGATCGAGTCCATCCGGCGCGCGCTCGACGCCGCCGACTGGAACGTCACGCAGGCCGCGGCCGGGCTGGGGATCGATCGCACCAACCTGCACCGCAAGATGCGCAAGTACGGCATCGC
>JBEGJG010000334.1:0-4124 GCA_041184705.1 Candidatus Eiseniibacteriota bacterium | reverse complement strand
CACGCACGTCATCGGCTCCGGACATCCGCGCCGGGATCGCGACATCCCACCGGTCGAAGAAGGTTCCCCGATCCACCGGAGGTCCCATGAGGAAGCACCCGTTCACCGTCGGTCTGGCCACCCTGCTCGCGACCGCGATCGCGTGTGCGGCGGCGTGGGCGGCGGTGCCCGTGCCCGTGACGTTGAGCCCGAAGTCCTCGCTCTCGGTCTCGGGCACGTCCACGCTGCATGCGTGGACGTGCACCACGAACCGCACCGAGGTCCGCGTGACCCGCGATGACGCGGCGACCACGGGCGACCTCGCTGCACTGGTCAAGGCCGGACACGTCCAGTCGGTGGACGTGACCGTGCCCGTGCTCACGCTGCACTCGGAGAAGTCAGGGCTCGACAAGAACATGTACAAGGCCCTCAAGGCCGACGAGCACCCGACGATCACCGTGCGCCTCGACCGGTTCACCGCCCCGGTCGCGGGCACGGCCGCGGACACGCTGGCCGTGCAGGCCGAGGGCACCATCACCATCACCGGCAACACCCAGCCGGTGGTGCTCACGGGCCGTCTCCACCCCGGTGGCGGCGGTCTGTGGCTCGAAGGGCAGCACACGCTGAAGATGACGCAGTTCGGGATCCAGCCGCCGAAACTCATGATGGGCACCATCAAGGTCGGCGACCCGGTCACGATCCGCTATCAGTTGCAGTTCACGAACCGTGAAGCGGCGGGCGATGCGGCCGCCGCCAGCGGTCTTTGAAAGGAGCCCACGGATGCGTCCCCTTGCCAATCCGTTCATGAAGTTCATGCTCGCCACGATGTCGCTGGTCGTGCTCGCCGCTCCGGTGCGCGCCCAGGAGATCGAGAACCCGTACGCCCCCAAGGCGACGGAGCGCGCGAAGACCCAGCCGAACAGCGTCTCGTACGCGCGCATGCATGACGCGCGCGGCCTCAACGTGTTCGAGACCCCGAAGGTCGAGGGCGTGCCCTACGACGGCTTCAAGATGCAGTGGGGTGCGGCGTTCACGCAGCAGTTCCAGTCGCTCAAGCACGAGAACTCGCAGGCGCCGATCCCGGCCGCCGACACGCTCATCAAGATCGGCTCGGGCTTCAACAACGCCGAGGCGAACCTGTACATGGACGCCCAGCTCGCGCGCGGCATGCGCGTGGCGCTGACGAGCTACCTGTCCTCGCGCCACCACAACGAGACGTGGGTGAAGGACGGCTACCTGCTCATCGACGGCTCGCCGTGGGAGAACGAGACGCTGGACAAGGTCATGGAGTACGTGACGCTTCGTCTCGGCCACATGGAGATCAACTACGGCGACATGCACTTCCGTCGCACGGACAACGGCTCGGCCATGTTCAACCCGCTCGTCGGCAACCTGCTGATGGACGCGTTCACGACCGAGGTCGGTGGTGAGGTCTACGTGCGCAAGGGCGAGTACATGGGCATGGTCGCCGTCACGGGCGGCGAGGTGCGCGGTCAGGTCATCAAGCCGGAGAACCGTTCGCCGGCGGTGATCGCCAAGGTCGGCTACGACAAGACGTTCGAGCCGGGCACGCGCTTCCGTATCACGGGCTCGCTCTACAACACCTCGAAGTCGAACAACAACACGCTCTTCTCGGTACGTGCTCGAGAACAAGGGCGCGACCGAGACCGCGCAGGCGTGGTCGGGCGACGTGCGCCCGGGCATGACCCGCAAGGTGCAGGCGTGGGTCATCAACCCGTTCGTCACGTACAAGGGCCTCGAACTGTTCGGCAACTACGAGCAGGCCAAGGGTCGCACCATCACCGAGACCGCCGATCGCAAGGTCACGCAGTGGGCGGCCGAGGGTGTGTACCGCTTCCTGAACAACAACCTGTACGTGGCGGGCCGCTACAATCAGGTCAAGGGTCGGGTGCAGGACGCCAGTGGCACGCCCACCGCGGCTGACGTGACGGTGAACCGCACGCAGGTCGGTGGCGGCTGGTTCCTCACCCAGACGGCGCTCGCGAAGCTCGAGTACGTGAAGCAGGAGCACCGGGACTACCCGCTGGCGAGCCGTTTCGCCGAGGGCAACTTCCATGGCGTGATGTTCGAGGCCGTGGTCTCGTTCTGACGCCGGAGAGGAGCGGACGATGAGGATGTCGCGACCGGACACGAAGAACGGTCGCACGCCCCGGGCGGGCGCGCGAGAGCGCGCCCGCCTGCTCCTCCTCGCGCTCCTGCTGCTCGCCTCCCCGGCCGCGGCCCGCGAGGTGCAGGTCGAGGTGGAGACCCATTCGCACGGCTGTCGGGTGCAGGGCGGGTTCCACACCGAGGTGACGCCCGAGGTGGCGTGGGCCGTGGTGTCGGACTACGAGAACATCCCCCGCTTCGTGCGTTCCATGGTCGCGAGCCGACTCGAGACCGACTCCACGGGCACGCGCCGCGTGCACCAGACCGCCACCGGCGGACTGTTCGTGTTCCAGCGCAAGGTCCACGTGGTGCTCGCGCTCGAGGAGGATCCGGGCCGCCGCATCAGGTTCCGCGACGTCTCCGGGCGCGACTTCCGGCGCTACGACGGGGAGTGGCGGATCGACCTGGACTCGCTCGGCACGCGGGTGAGCTACGAGCTCGACGCCGAGCCGCGCTCGGCCATGCCGGGCTCGCTCGTGCGCGGGGCGTTCCGGGGCGCGGCCGCCGACCTGCTGGACGAGGTCCGACGCGAGATGACCCGTCGCGCCACGCCCACGGACCCGACGGCCGACCCGAGCGGACGCTGAGCGACCACGGCCCCTAGGCCGCGCGGCTCGCCACCAGCGCCTTGATCTCGCGCGGCACGTCCTCCATGTCCACGAGCTCGGCGCACAGCCCCCACACGTTCTTGCGGCGGGCGTAGGCGGCCCCCTCCTCGAGCGTGTCGATGCCACCGGCGCGCAGCTCGGTGGCGATGACCGGCACCGCGCTGGCGGCGATCGCCGACAGGACGCTGTCGGCGTCGGGCAGCATGCCGACCCCGTGCGCGTTCACCGGCCCGAGCACGAAGTCGGGCGCCACGCCCCACGCGGCCAGCCGCTCGAGCAGGTGCCCCATGTTGCGGGTCTCGAACCCGACACGACCCACCCGGGCGCGAGCCACCTTGAGCAGCCGCTCGTACACGCGCGGCTGGTCGGCCGCGAGCGCGAGGTCGGTGACGGTGTACGGCAGCACGACGCCCTCGACCGAGGACGCGCGGAACGTGCCCATCTCGCGCTCCATGCGCGGCCAGATGCGGGACGCGAGGTCGGCGGCCATGCTGAGCGGCAGCAGGTTGAGCGCGGCCGCCCCGGCCTTGGCGGGGTTCCAGGCGGCGCCCGATTCGTCCCCCGGCTCGAGCGAGAGCGGCGACTCCCACCGCAGGTCGTCGGCCATCGGCGTGTGCGGGGTGCGCACGTACAGCGGCAGATCCTTGTCGAGCTCGGCGAGGGCCTGACGCACGTCGTTGGTGGGCGGCACGAGCAGTGCCTCGGCGCCCACGGCGACCGCCTTCACGAGCGCGACGGCGAGCGACTCGGACTCCTTGAAGCGCGACGAGACCTCGAGCTGCCGGTCGCGCGTGGTGCGCACCGGCTGGTCGAGCGAACCCACACCGAGCACGAGCCGCGGCACGGGCCGCGGGGAGCCCTTCACGACTCCACCCCGACGCTCTCGCCCGCGGCCGCGATGCTGCGGCGGGCGGCCTCGATCACCTGTGCGACGTGGACCGCACGCGCCACCGAGAGCGCATCCACCACCGAGGTGTCCCCGGCGAGCAACGCCAGGAAGCCCTCGGCCACGATGGCCTGCTCACCGCTGTCGAAACGCACGCGACCGGGTTCGCTCGCGGCCACGACGCGGCCCTGCAGCGAATCGAGATCCATCTCGAGCGCGTCGTCCGAGACGATGACGCGACCGTCGGGGCCCGCGCACTCGATGACCATGGCGGGACTCGGGTAGTCGGGCACGCTCCACGAGGCGTCCACGCGGCCGACGAGACCGTTGGCGAACCGCACCTCGAGCTGGCACTCGTCGAGCCACGGGCCGTAGAGGCGCGCCCCGGTGGCCTTCACGCGCTCGACGCCGCCGAACGAGGCGGTGAGCACGAGCATGAGGTCGGCGAGCAGGAAGTCGAGCACGTCACGACCGGGGTTCAC
>JBEGJG010000333.1:0-2518 GCA_041184705.1 Candidatus Eiseniibacteriota bacterium | reverse complement strand
GTGGACCCGAAGGACGACCTGTGGACCTTCCAGATCCAGCACCGTTTCTGATCCCCACGGAGGCGAAGACACGATGAACAAGCGTATCCTGACGCTCGCGTTCCTGATCGCGGCCGCATGCACGGCCCCCGCACTCGCGGGCAAGGCGATCACGGTGAAGGGTTCCGACACGATGGTCATCCTCGGCCAGCGCTGGGCCGAGAACTACATGAACGCCAACCCCGGCCAGATCGTCATGGTGACGGGTGGTGGGTCCGGCACCGGCATCGCCGCGCTCATCAACGGCACCACGGACATCTGCCAGTCGTCGCGGGCCATGAAGCAGGACGAGAAGCTCAAGCTGCGGGACCGCTTCCAGACCATGGGCGTCGAGATCCCGGTCGCCAAGGACGGGCTCGCGGTGTACGTCCACCCCTCGAACCCGCTCAAGGAGCTGACGATCGAGCAGCTCAAGCTGGTGTACGAGGGCAAGATCACGAACTGGAAGCAGCTGGGGGGCAAGGAGGCGACCATCATCCTGTACGGTCGCGAGAACTCCTCGGGCACCTACGGGTTCTTCAAGGACCATGTCCTGAAGGGCCGCGATTTCTCGCCCCGCGTGCAGACCCTGCCCGGGACGGCCGCCGTCGTGAACGCGGTCGCCAAGGACCCCAACGGAATCGGGTATGGTGGTGCGGCGTACGCCAAGGGCGTGCGTGACGTGGCCATGAAGGCCGACGCGAAGAGCTCCGCCTACCTGCCCACGTCCGAGAACGTGAACTCGAACAAGTACCCGCTCGCCCGCGACCTGTACTTCTACCTCCGCAAGACGCCGGCGGGCGACACGAAGCGCTTCATCGATTGGATCCTGTCGCCCGAGGGCCAGAAGCTCGCGGTCGCGGTGGGCTACTTCCCGGTGAAGTAAGGAGTCCCTTGAGCACGAGTCCCGCGTCCTTCGCTCCCTCGCCCGCGCGCCGCCGTCAGGTGGTGCGCGAGCGCGTCATCGAATCGCTCCTGCGCGTCTGTGCCGTCTCGGCGGTCGTGGGGCTCGTGCTCATCGTCGTGTTCGTGTTCCGCGAGGCGTGGCCCATCCTGGCCGACCCCGAGACCCAGAAGGAGTCCAGCCTCGCGGGTTTCTTCGCCACCCCGCTCTGGCAGCCCGTGGGCGACGTGCCCAAGTACGGGTTGCTGCCGTTGCTCTCGGGCACGCTCAAGGTCGTGCTCGTGGCGATGCTGTTCGCGGTCCCGCTCGGCGTACTGGCCGCCGTGTTCAGTGCCGAGTTCGCGCCCGCACGATTCCGCGAGGTGCTCAAGCCGGTCATCGAGATGCTCGCGGGCATCCCGTCGGTGGTGCTCGGCTTCTTCGCGCTCATGGTGCTGGCGACGTGGTTGCAGTCCGTCACCCACTCGCCCATGCGACTCAACGCGGTCAGTGCCGGCATCGCACTGGGGCTCGGGGTGATCCCCACCATCTTCACCGTCGCCGAGGATGCGCTGCGCGCCGTGCCCCGGTCGTACCGCGAGGCCTCACTGGGTCTGGGCGCGAGCGCGTGGCAGACCGCCTGGCACGTCTCGCTGCCGGCGGCCTCGGCCGGCGTGGCGGCCGGCGTGCTGCTGGGTCTCGCGCGTGCGGTCGGCGAGACCATGATCGTGCTCATGGCGTCGGGTAACGCCGCCATCCACTCGGCCGATCCGTTCGACTCCGTGCGCACCCTGTCCGCCAGCATCGCGGCCGAGCTGGCCGAGGTGGTCGTGGGCAGCCCGCACTACTCGACCCTGTTCTTCCTCGGGGCGCTGCTCTTCACCGTGACGTTCCTCATCAACGTCGCGGCAGGCGTGTTCGTGGAGCGGCTGCGCAAGCGGCTGGCGGGCTCATGAGCGTCCTCGATCCGCCTCGCCCGGAGACGGGCTCCGCGCCCTGGGCCTCGCGCGGGCGTCGTCTCGACCTGACCGGGACGTCGTTCACCGCACTCTCGGGGCTCGCCGCGCTGCTCATCGTGCTCATGGTCGCCGTCATCCTGGGCGACATCGCGTGGAACGGTTGGAGCACCGTCACATGGGAGTTCCTCGCCGGTAAGCCGCGCAACGGCATGACCGAGGGCGGCATCTTCCCGGCCATCTACGGCACGGTGCTGCTCGTCGTCCTCATGGTCATCGCGCTCGTGCCGTTCGGTGTGGGGGCCGCGGTGTGGCTGCACCTCTATGCGCGGCAGGACGCGTGGTTCACGCGCGCGGTGCGCTTCGCGGTGCACAACCTCGCGGGCGTGCCGAGCATCGTGTACGGCCTCTTCGGCCTCGGCTTCTTCATCCAGTTCATCGGCCGCGAGATGGACCGCGCCATGGGACTCGACGTCGTGTGGGGCCAGCCTGCACTCATCTGGGCCTCGCTCACGCTGGCCCTGCTCAACCTACCGGTCGTCATCGTCACCACCGAGGAGGCGCTGCGAACCGTGGCCCGCGACCAGCGCGAGGCCTCGCTCGCGCTCGGCGCGACCCGCTGGCAGACGGTGCGGCACGTGTTGCTGCCGCAGGCCATGCC
>JBEGJG010000332.1:0-2521 GCA_041184705.1 Candidatus Eiseniibacteriota bacterium | reverse complement strand
CTCGCGTTCTGGTTCGTGGTCGGGCTGCCGTGGGGACCGCACAACGAGGCGTTCGACTGGATCGTGCGCCTCGAGCAGCGCGACCTGTGGGCGGCGCTGTTCGAGAAGTTCCCGAGCGTGCTGAGTCTGCGTCCGATCGGCACCGGTGCGGCGTGGGCGCTGTACCGACTCGGTGGGCACGACGACGCGCTCATTCAGGTCGTGAACGCCGCGTTCGCCATGCTCGCGTGGGGTTGGGCCGCCGCGGGGGAGCGGGACCGGCGCTGGTTCGCCCTGGTGTCGCTGGTCGCGGGCGGCGTGTTCTTCGCCGGCTACATCTGGGTGTTCCACCTGCACGGCATCTTCTACGGCCCGCTGCTGCTGTTCCTCGCGGCGATGGTGCGCGCCGCGCGCGGTCCGCTCGACCTGCGCACGCTGCTCGGGGTGTTCGTGGGTGCCCTCGTGACCTCGCTCGCGCACCCGTACGCGCTGCCGCTCGCGGTCGCGTTCGTGGCCGGCGCCACGCTCGAGACCCCGCTGCTGCGCACGCGCGCGGGTGCGGGCGCGATCGCGGTGGTGGTCACCGGCGTGACGGTCGCGTACCTCATGCTGGTGCCTTCCTATAATCGCGACCTGGGCGGCGACCCGCTGCTCGGGCTCGTCACCTCGTACCGCACCACCGAGGTGAACGTCGTCGGTTCGGCGGTCGCCGCACTGCTCGCGGCGTGGACCGCCTCGCGCGCGCTGACCGGACCCGCGGGGGGTGTGGCCGCTCTGCTGTCGCTGGGGCTCGCCATCGCGGCGATCGCCATGGGCGCGCCCGTGCTGCCGTTGTGGTTCGCGTGGGCGGCCATCCGCAGTCTGCGCCACAAGCGCATCACGCTCGCCGCACTGCTCGCGGGCTGCGCGCTGCTGCCGGTCGCCAACCCCACCGGCTCGCCGACCTACGCGGTGTTCGCGGTGTTCGTCGCGGTCTGCGCCACGGTGGTGGACGAGCCCGGCGTGGAGGGCATGCTGCACGCGCTGCGCCCGGTGCACGTGGCGGGGCTGCTCGTGGTCATGGGCGGTGTCGCGATCGCGCTGCGCTTCGGTGCCCCGGTGCCGGGAGTGGCCGCGGTGGCGCGTCCGCTGCTCGCCGAGGGCGAGCGCACGCGCCAGTTGGAGGAGGTCGCGCGCACGCTCATGGCGTCGCCGTGGCGGTCGCATCCGGCGCGCTTCCTCGCGCCGGCGCTCAACCCGACCGAGACCGACGCCACCGACCGCCGCTTCCGTCCGCCCACCGAGGACGCGCACCTCACGACCTGGCTGGACTGGATGCGCGGCGGCCCCGCGACCGCGGCCGACACGCTCGTACTCACGTTCGGCGGGCAGCCCGCCCCCGGCCTCACCGAGATCCTGCGGGTGCGTGGCCGATACGCCGGAGACGCGCTAGTCTGGCGGCGGGTGCCGGATGCCGCCGCGGGCGGCGCCTCGCCCGAGTCCCGACCCTGACGCGACGCCCCACGGGGGCGAGCCGGAGGAACGATGCAGCGCAAGATCCGTGTGCTGGTGGGCAAGCCCGGTCTCGACGGGCATGACCGGGGCGCCAAGGTGGTGGCGGCGGCCCTGCGCGACGCCGGCATGGAGGTCATCTACACCGGCCTGCACCAGACGCCCGAGCAGATCGTCGAGGCCGCGGTGCAGGAGGACGTGGACGTGGTGGCGCTCTCGGTGCTGTCGGGTGCGCACATGACGCTGTTCCCCGAGGTGCTCGGCATGATGCGCTCGCGCGGCATCGGCGACCGTCTGCTCACCGGCGGTGGCATCATCCCCAACGACGACATGACCACGCTGCTCACCGAGGGCGTCGGCATGCTGTTCGGACCCGGCACGAACACGCAGGACATCGTGGGATACATCCGCGAGTGGTACGCCGGCGTGCACGGCATCGACGCGCTGCCGCCCATGCCGCCCCCGCCCGCGCGGCCCGAGCCGGTGGTGGGTTCGGGCGCGCGTCCCGTACCGGTGCCGTCCGCGCCGCGCGCCGCCGCGAAGCCCGCGCGCAAGGCCGCGCGCAAGCCGGCCCCCGCGAAGGCGAAGGGCAAGGCGAAGCCCGCGAAGGCCAAGGCCAAGGCGAGCCCGGCGAAGGCCAAGCCCAAGGCGAAGGTGAAGGCCAAGTCCGCCCCGGCCAAGCGCACGGCCGCGAAGCCGGCGCGCAAGGTCGCGAAGAAGAAGTCCGGCCGCCGCTGACCCGCATGAGCGGCTCGCGGCTGCTGGTGGCGCTCGACGGCAGCCCGCTCGTGGGCTCCAGCGTGCACCGCATGCTGACGTCCGTCTGCGAGGGCGCCCGTGCGGCCGGTCACGAGGCCGAGCACGTGCGTGCCTACGACCTCGCGGTGAAGCCGTGCATCGCGTGCGGGCCCGACGCCGCACCACACGGCTACTGCATCCTGCACGACGACATGGATCGCGTGTACGACCTGCTCGAACGCGCGCACGCGGTGGTGGTGGGCTCACCCGTGTACTTCGACACGGTGAGCGCGCCGCTCAAGGCGGTGATCGA
>JBEGJG010000331.1:0-3705 GCA_041184705.1 Candidatus Eiseniibacteriota bacterium | reverse complement strand
CCGCACGGCACGCTCGTGGTGGGTGGCGACCCGTCCGATCCGGTCGCGCTCGAACGCGAACGCGGGGTGTGGGCGTGCGCCGCGCTCCTCACCGGTCACACCGCGGCCGAGACCATGGTGAGCGCCAAGCCCGTCGGTCCCGACGAGGTCCCGGCGTGGGACGAGGTCATCGAGCCGATGGGCGGCACGGTGGAGGCGGGGTCGCGGCATCGCCCCGGGGATTGGCCCGCACAGCACGATGCGCCCTACCGGGCCGTGGTGCTGCGCGTGCTCCCCGATGACGCGGGCGCATCCCTTCTGTTGCCCTGGGGCCCGCGCGTGCGTGCGGTGCGGGCCGACGCCAGCGAACTCGCCTCGGCGCTGTTCCGGGCCTCGGATCCGGCCACCGCCGAGCGCGCGGCCGCGGGGGGCGACACGGTGCTGGTCGCGGGCGAGCGCTTCGGCGGTGGGCCGCACGGCGAGGCGCTGGCGCGCGCGTTGGCCGCGCTCGGGGTACGCTCGGTCCTCGCGGCCTCGTTCGCCACCGACATGGAGCGCCTGCTCGCGCTGCACGGGGTCCTGCCGCTGAGATTCCTGTCGCCCTCGGACCGCCGCGAACTCGAAGCGGGGGACGAGGTCGAGCTGCCACCCCCGATCGCCGAATCGCCCGGGGGGCGCGTCGCGTTGCGTCATCTCACGCGGGGGTTCACCTTCGACGTCCGTTGTGCCCTGCTCGCCCCGCTGCGCGGCGTGGCGCGTGCCGGTGGTCTGCTGCGTGCGGTGCACGACGCGATCGCCGAGGATGCCGCCTCGCGTCCCTGATGGTCCCGTCCTCGTCCCTGTCCCGGAGTCCCGTCCGATGTTGATCGATCTCGCACGCATCCATTGTCAGGCCGGCCGCGGCGGCGCCGGGTGTATCAGCTTCCGCCGCGAGAAGTACGTGCCGAAGGGCGGGCCCGACGGTGGCGACGGCGGCAAGGGCGGTGACGTGTGGCTCGAGGTGGACCCGCACGTGCGCACGCTGCTCGACTGCCGTGAGCGTCCGCAGTACCGCGCCGGTCACGGTCGGCCGGGCTCGGGCAACAACTGCTCGGGCAAGCAGGGCGACGACCTCGTCGTGCACGTGCCCGCGGGCACCGTGGTGAAGGACGCCGAGACCGGTGAGGTGCTGGCCGATCTGCTGCGCGTGGGTGACCGCTACCGCGCCGCGCAGGGCGGGCGCGGCGGGCGTGGCAACGCGCGCTTCGCCAGCCCCACGCATCAGGCGCCCCGCCGGGCCGATCCGGGCGAGGGGGGCACCGAGCGCACGGTCGAGCTGGAGCTCAAGCTCATCGCGGACATCGGGCTGGTCGGCCTGCCCAACGCCGGCAAGAGCACGCTGCTGTCACGCATCTCGCGCGCGCGGCCCAAGATCGCCGACTACCCGTTCACCACGCTCGAGCCCAACCTCGGCATCATCTCGCTCGAGGAGCACCGCACGTTCGTGGTCGCCGACCTGCCGGGCCTCATCGAGGGCGCGCACGAGGGCCGCGGACTGGGGCTGCAGTTCCTTCGGCACGTCGAGCGCACCAGCGTGCTGCTGTTCCTCATCGACGCCTCGAGCGAGGACCCGGCCGAGACGCTGGCGTTGCTCCGGCGCGAGATCGAGGGGTACAGTCCGGCGCTCACGGAGAAGCCCTTCCTCGTCGCGCTCACCAAGGCCGACCTGCTCCCGCCCGAGGAGCATGACGGCGCCGCCGAGCGCCTCGGGGTCCCCGGCGCGCGACTCATGAGCGCGCACACGGGGGAGGGGCTTCGCGACCTGCTCGAGGACCTGTGGCGCGCCATCCCGGTCGCCGTGCCCGAGTCGGACGACGACGCACGGGAGGATGACGATGTCCGATGACCGGTCGGCGGGGCGCATCCCCGAGGCGATGAGCATGCGAGGCCTCGCGGGCAAGCGCGACTACGTGCGCTCGCTCGAGACCCGGCGTGACGAGGAGGCGCTGTCGCTGCTCGTCGAGTGCCTGTGCGACGAGTCGTGGTACCTGCGGGAGTTGGCCGAGGCCGCGCTGCTGCGCATGTCCGCCGATCGCGTCGGCCCCGTGCTGTTGCCGCTGCTCGATCAGGGACTGTGGTTCTCGCGCTCGAGCACGGCGCGCGTACTCGGACGGCTCGGCTACGGCCCCGCCGCTACGGGCATCGTGGCGCTGACCGTGGACCCGGTCGCGACCGTGCGCGACGAGGCGTACTCGTCGCTGGTGACGCTCGCCGGGCACGGCACGCGTGCGCGCATCGCATGGGCGCTTCGCCGCCTGCCCGTGGAGCGCCGTCGCGAGCGGTTGGCACGCATCGCCGCCATCGACCGCGCACTGGCCGACCGCCTGGCGCGGATGGCCGATCGCCCCGAGACCGACGTGGAGTCCCCCGAGGGCCTGCGCGACGACGCACCTCCCGTCGCCGCCCCCGGTGAGACCGGCTGCACCCGCGGAGCCCGCGCCGCGCCCGTGATCGCCGTTCGCGAGACGCCCGTGCCGTCCGGCGTGCGGCGGCTCGAACGCGGTCATGCCGAGTGGCCCGAGGCTTTCGCGGGTTCCGTCCGTTCGCCGATGGCGCTGCACGTGCGCGGGGGCCCCTTGCCGCCGCTCGCGCGCTCGGTCGCCATCGTGGGTTCACGCGCCGCCACACCGTACGGACGCGACGTCGCGCACCGACTCGCGCGCGACCTCGCGTCCCAGGGGATCACCGTGGTGAGCGGGCTCGCCCGCGGGGTGGACGCGGCCGCGCACGAGGGCGCGCTCGCGACCGGTCGCACCGTGGCCGTGCTGGGTTCGGGACTCGACACCGTCACGCCGCCCGAGCACGCGGGGCTCGCCGAACGCATCGTGCGCGCCGGGGCACTCGTCGCCGAACGCGCTGCGGGGCCGCCGTTCGGGCGCGGGGCCTTCGTGCGGCGCAACCGTATCGTGGCCGCGCTCGCGGCCGTCACCGTGGTGGTCGAGGCGGGTGAGGGCAGTGGGGCGCTCACGACCGCCGGGTTCGCGCGCGACCTCGGACGCACCGTGCTCGCGGTGCCGGGTGACGTGGACCGGCCGGGTTCGCGTGGTCCGCTCGCACTGCTGCGCTCGGGCGCCCCGCCGTGCGCCGACGCGGGCGACGTGCTCGCGCACCTGCCCGCCCTCGCGACCGACGATCCCGACGCGCGTCTGCGCGCCGCCCTCGGCCGCGAGCCGGCCACGGTGGAATGGCTCGCCGAGCGCGCCGGTCTCGCCCCCGCCGACGCGCTCGCTCGCCTGTTGCGTCTGGGATGGGCCGGGCTCGCGGTCTCGGGTCCGGGCGGGCGCTGGACGGTGCGCGCATGAGAGCGGCCCACCGCGTTCAGAGCGCGTTGCTCGCAGGCACCGCATGGGGACTCGGCGCGCTGCCGCGCGGGCCCGCGCTCGCGACCGGGGCCGCACTCGGTGCGCTCGTGGGCTCGACGGGGCTGCGTGCGCGCGTGGCGCGCGCGAACCTCGCGCTCGCGTTCCCCGAGCGCGACGAGCGGTGGCGCGAGCGCGTGCTCGCGGAGCACTGGCGCGAGTTGGGGCGCGTCGCGGCCGACTACGCCCGCATGCCGGCGCTCGTGCGGGGGCCGCGCGAAAGGGTGTTCACGGCGTTCGAGGGCGAGGAGCACGTGCGTGCCGCGCATGCGATGGGGCGTGGCGTGATCCTGCTCACCGGGCACCTCGGGCACTTCGAGTTGATGGG
>JBEGJG010000330.1:0-3367 GCA_041184705.1 Candidatus Eiseniibacteriota bacterium | reverse complement strand
GTCCTCGGGCGGGGTGTCGGTGCGCGAGGAGGACGCCGCCTCCGCAGCACCGGACGCGAGTGGGGCGGTGCTCGACGTGGAGGGTTGGCGCTTCACCGATGCGGACAGCGCGGTGCGCACGTTGGCCTCGTTCCGTGGACAGCCGTTCGTGGCGACGCTGCTCTACACGAACTGCGCGACCGTCTGTCCCCGGATCGTCGAGGGGCTGCGCCGACTGCAGGAGGAGGCGGGCGGCGGGGTGCGCGTGGTGATGTTCTCGCTCGACCCGGTCCAGGACACGCCCGCGTCGTTGCGCGCGTTCGCGCAGGCCCACGACATCGCACGCCCGGAATGGACTCTGCTCATCCCCGAGACGCGTGCGCTGCCGCCGCTCGCCGCCGCGCTGGGGGTCGCGTGGCAGCCGAGTGCGGACGGCGGGATCGCGCACTCGGCCGTGGTCGCGCTCGTGGACGGGGACGGGCGCGTGGTGGAGCGACGTGTCGGGCTGGGTGAGGAACCGGCCGCACTGCTCGCGGCGTGGAAGCGTCTCGCGCGCTGATCCCGAGCCCGCGTGAAAGACCGACGGCCCCAGCGCATCGCGCTGAGGCCGTTCGGGGGAGCGGGGGAGCCGCCGAGGCGGCGGGACTCAGAGAGACCCCCGCGGAGACTCAGCGGGCCGGAGGCAGGGCCTTCTCGAGCGCCGCCACCAACTCGGGCGAATCCGGCGTCGTGCGCGGGTCGAAGCGCGCCACGACCTGACCGTTCGCGTCCACGAGGAACTTCGTGAAGTTCCAGGGGATGTCGCCGGGGAACGCCGAATCCTTCGTGAGGTAACGGTAGAGCGGCACCATGCCGTCGCCCTTCACCTTGACCTTGGCGAACAGCGGGAAGCTGGTCGAGTACTTGGTCGTGCAGAACTTCTGGATCTCCTCGTTCGTGCCCGGCTCCTGGCCCATGAAGTCGTTGGCCGGGAACGCGAGCACCTCGAAGCCACGCGCCTTGTACGTGTCGTACAGGGACTCGAGCGAGGCGTACTGCTTCGTGAATCCGCAGCGCGACGCGGTGTTCACGATGAGGAGCGCGCGCCCGCGGTAGTCGGCGAGCGAACGCGTCTTGCCGTCGATCGTGGTGACGGTGAAGGCGTACACGCCCTGGGCGGCGGCGGGGGAGCTCGACTTCGTTTCGGACATGGCGGCCTTCCCGGTGGACTTGGCCTTCGCCTGCATGACCGAGACGAGGGCGATGACCGTGAGGATGACGAACAACTGGACGCGGCCGAGGCGCATGGTCACTCCGTCGGGTGGAGAGTGATGAGGAGTGGCCGGGGCGGCCGGGGGAGTGAGGAGGCTCCCCTGGCGCGCCGCCGACCACGTGTATCCGGGAGCGTCCGCCGGCGGTGAGTGCTCGCTCGGTCGGACCGGCAGGCGCCCCGGTCGAGGCTGGGCGGATGGACCGCCCGTGAAGAATTGACGCCGATCATGCTTCTCCCCGATCGGCGTCGGAGTCGGGTGCGGTCTCCTCCGAGAACCGCTCCCCACATCCCGGTGTCTGCAGGCGCTCCCTTGTGATGTTCAGCGCCCCTCGGCCCCCCGCCTCGGGTGCGCTTCCGATCACCGTTGCTTCGCTCGGCTCGCCTGCAGACTCCAGGAGTCACGACCGTTGGGATGCGGCCGTGGAGGTTCGGATGCAGGATTTGAACAGGTCACGGCGAGATTTTCTTGTTCAAATGCACCGAAGAACCCATTCGCCATCCAGATTGAATGGAAACACGGGATCAGATGCCTGTCAACGGTAAACCATTCGCTACCTATTCAGCCATTGCATGACTGTTCTCTCGGGTATATATTCTGAACAGGTTCATGGGTGTTCACCCTCGTTCCAGACCCGAGACCCACCATGCCCTCTTCCGCTCAGCAGTCGGAGATGCGGCCCGGCCCCGAGCTCCTCACGATCGGGGCGCTCTCGCGCGAAACCGGCATCCCCGTCCCGACGCTCCGCACCTGGGAGCGGCGGTACGGACAGCCGTCCCCGCTGCGCCGTCCGTCGGGGCACCGTCTCTACCCGGCGGAGTGGATCGAGCGTCTGCGCAAGGTGGAGTTCCTGCTCCAGCAGGGCCACCGTGCCGCGAACGTGCTGGTGATGAGCCTGCCCCAGCTCGAGGCGTTGGTGGCCATGTCGCAGGCCCGGCAGATCACCCCGCGCTACGTGCCCGCGGCGCACACCGACGAGGACGCCGAACGCGTCATCTCCCGTCTCATGCGTGCGACCCAGCGCATCGAACGCGAGGTGCTCATGGGCGAGCTGCGACTCGAATGGGCGAGGCTCGGTCCGCTGCGTTTCCTCAGCGAGGTCGCCGCGCCCTTCATGGCCGAGGTGGGGGATGCGTGGCGGCGCGGTGAGATCGAGGTGCGTCACGAGCACTTCGCGGCGATCACACCGCGCGCGGCCCGCGCGTGGTCGCCTCGGCCCTGCCGGGGGACCAGCACGACATCGGTCTGCTCATGGCCGCACTCGTGCTGGCGCTGCGCGGGCGCCGCGTGCTGTATCTGGGCGCGGACCTGCCCGTCGAGGACACGGTGCGCACCGCGATGATCCAGCGCTGCGAGGCGGTGGCCGTGAGCGTGTCGTCGGCCTACGACGCTGAGCGTGCCGCCGCCGAGGTGGCCCGCATGCGCGACCAGTTGCCCGGTGACATCGCGTTGTGGGTGGGTGGTGCGGGCGTGCCGGCGGGCAGCCCCGGCGTGGAGCGCCTCTCCGACCTCTACGCGCTCGACCAGCGACTCGAGGCCACCGCTCGCTGATCCCGTACCGCGGGTTTCGCACCGGCCGTTGACATCGGTCCGGGTATGATTTGATATCGCGCCCCGGACGGTTCCGCGCACCCCGCTTGTTCGCCTCGCGCGTCGTCCGTTCGCCGGAGGCCCCCTTGCGCGCGCTCGTCCTCGTCTCGACCCTCGCCGTGCTGTTGGCGATGCTCGACATGCCGTGGTCCTACTATCGCCTGCTGCGCGTGGTGCTGTGCCTCACCGGGGTGGTGGGTTTCGTCGCGGCCCGGCGTGCCGGGCTCGAGACCTGGATGTGGTTCCACGGGGTGGCGGCGGTGCTCTACAACCCCGTGCTGCCCGTGGAACTCGGTGAGAAGGCGCTGTGGACGGTCCTCAACCTCGTCACGGTGGTGGGAGGCTGGCGCTCGCTGGCCGCCTTCCAGGCGGTCGAGCACGCCGAGCGGGGGAGGGCGTGATGGCGCTCGCTCGGCTCGCGCGTCGCGCCCTGCCGCTCGTCGTCGCGTTGACGCTGCTCGGTCCGGTGTTCCCGGTGCTCGGTGCGGCGGAGTGGCGCACGTGCGTGCGCGTGGTGGACGGCGACACGCTGGTGCTCGATGGCGGTG
>JBEGJG010000329.1:0-2760 GCA_041184705.1 Candidatus Eiseniibacteriota bacterium | reverse complement strand
TTGCTCGTGCTGGCCGGGGCGCTGGCCTACGCCGAGTTGGGTGCGATGTTCCCGCGCGCGGGCGGGCTCTACCACTTCCTACGCGAGGCGTGGGGCCCGCTCGCGGGGTTCCTGTACGGCTGGACGTGCCTGCTGGTCATCATGACGGGGGGCATCGCCGCCATCGCGGTGGGGTTCGGCGAGTACCTCGGTGCGCTCGTGCCCGCGTTCTCGAGCGCGCGCACCGTGCTGGCGTGGGGGCCGATCCACGTGAACGGAGCGCAGGCGGCGGCGCTCATCGCCCTGTTCGCACTCACCGCCGCCAACCACTTCGGCGTGCGCGAGGGCGCGCGCGTACAGAACGTGCTGACGGTCGTGAAGCTGGCGGCGATCGGGGCGCTGGTGGTCGGCGGCTTCGCGCTCGCGCCGGTCGCCACGCACGACTGGGGTGCGGCCCTGCCCGCCTCGCCCGCAGCCCTCGCCGCCCCGTTCGGTGTCGCGCTCATCGCCACGCTGTGGACGTACGACGGTTGGTACGCGCTCACGTTCTCGGCCGGCGAGGTGCGCGAGCCGCGTCGCGACCTGCCGCGCGGTCTCCTGCTGGGCGTGGCGGTGGTGGTCGCGGCCTACGCGGCACTCAACCTGGTCTACCTGCGCGCACTGTCGCTTCCGGAACTCGCGGGCACGAGCCGCGTGGCGGAGTCCGCGGCGCGCGCGCTGTTCGGCGATGCGGCCGCGCGCGCCATGACCGGTGCGGTCGCGGTCTCGGCCTTCGGCTGCCTCGCGGCCACCATCCTCTACTCGTCGCGCATCTACCAGCCCATGGCGGCCGACGGCGTGTTCCTGGAGCGCGTCGCCACCATCCACCCGCGCTGGCGCACGCCCGTGGCCGCGCTGTGGTTGCAGACGGCGTGGGCGGCGGTGCTGTGCCTGACGGGCACCTACACGCAGCTCTTCACCTACGTGACGTTCGGCGGCGTGCTGTTCCACGTCGCGGCCGGTCTCGCCATCTTCCGCCTGCGCGCCACGCACGCGAAAGTCGAGCGTCCGTACCGCGCCTGGGGTTACCCGTGGGTGCCGGCGGTGTTCGTGCTGGGCATGTCGTTGCTCACCTTGAACACGCTGCAGGCCGCACCGCGCGAGTCGCTGCTGGGTCTGCTCGCGATCGCCGCGGGCGTGCCCGCCTACCTCGGCTGGCGTCGCGCCGCGGCCCAGCGTGCGAGCGCCTGACGCACCACGACCCCGCCGGGATCGTGCCCGACGGGGTCGTGACGTCGTCGCGGGACGTCAGGCGGCCTGACGCATCTCCTCGGGCTCCTCGAAGGAGTCCTCGACGATAGGCTCGGACGCGGGGGCCGCGACCGGATGCTCGGCGTTCCAGCGCACCGCCGCCGCGTAGCCGTGCTCGTAGTCGGGCGCGGCGCGGAACGGATCGCACACCATCATGGTGCCCTGCGGACGCTCGGCCAACATGCGCGTCCACAGATCGGCGAGCGAGTGATGCGGCTCGGACACCACGGCCGAGCCCTCGTGGGCGTTGGCGGTCATGGGCTCGAGCGTCGAGAACACCGCGACGCGTCCGTCCTCGTAGCGGGTCACGAGGTCGGCCCAGAAGCCGGCGCGCGGATGGTCGTTGAGCACCGCGTAGGCGTTCTCGTCGCGGTGCGCGTACATACCCAGGGTCATGCCGGGGAGCTCGCGCACGCGGTAGCTGCCCGCGTTCACGAAACCCGCGGCGAGCAACTGGCGCACGGCGGCATCCCGCTCCTGTTCGTGGCGCCACTCGGGCTTGGCCGCGTACAGCAGGTTCACGCGAGCGGGCAGCGTGGCCTGCGCGGGGACGCGGAATCGCCCGCGGGTGAGGCGCACCGTGAGCGCGCGCACGGCGGGCCAGGTGAGCAGGAAGGCGACGAGCGCGAGCGGCCAGAGCCAGATCGAGTCCAAGTGGACCTCCGGGGGCGATTCGACAGGGGTGCTATCGGGGGGAGTATCGGCCGCTTCCCCGCCCGGGTTGAGGGGAATCCCTCATCCCGGCTCCCCTCACGCGCAGGGCGGGCCCCCGCGATGGCCAGCCCTCAGCGCCGACCTCACCCCCGGTCCGCGAACCGGTCGGTGGCCGCCACCAGCGCCCGGGAGTTCGCGGGTTCGAACGCGGCGTGGCCGGCGTCTGCGGTGATGAGCAGGTCGGCCTCGGGCCACGCCCGGTGCAGGTCCCACGCGCTCGTGGCCGGGCAGACGACGTCGTAGCGACCCTGCACGATGACCGCCGGGATGTGGCGGATCCGTTCGACGTCCCGCAGCAGCTGGTCGTCGCACTCGAAGAACCCGCGGTTCTGGAAGTAGTGCGCCTCGATGCGCGCGAAGGCGAGCGCGAACTCGTCCTCCTCGTAGCGGTTCACCATGGCGGGGTCGGGCAGTAGCTTGCTCGTCGCCCCCTCCCAGCCGGCCCAGCGCTTGGCGGCGGCCACGCGTCAGGCGGCGATGGTAGGCGGCCACCATGTCGTGTCGCTCGTCGAGCGGGATGTGGTCGCGGTACGGCTCCCACAGGTCGGGGAAGATCTCCGAGGCCCCGAACTGGTAGAACCACTCGATCTCGCGTCGGCGCAGCAGGAAGATGCCGCGCAGCACCAGTTCGGTGACGCGATCCGGATGGCGCTGCGCGTACGCGAGCGCCAGCGTGCTGCCCCAACTGCCGCCGAACACCTGCCAGCGGTCGATGCCGAGGTGCTCGCGCAGGCGCTCGATGTCCGAGACGAGGTGCCACGTCGTGTTGTCCTCGAG
>JBEGJG010000328.1:0-3858 GCA_041184705.1 Candidatus Eiseniibacteriota bacterium | reverse complement strand
GATCGGCCAGCGGCAAGCCGATCAGCCAGGGCGTCGACCTCGGCTCCGGCGCGGCGCTCACCACGCTCACCTCCGACAACCTCATCGACGCGCTGTTCACCGTGAAGCCGGTCTACCGCAACTCCCCGCGGTTCCGCTGGCTCATGTCGGACACGTTCCTGCGCACCGTCCGCAAGCTGAAGAACAGCGTGACGAGCAGCGGCCAGCTCGAGTACATCTGGACCCCGGGCACCAGCACCGTCAACCAGATGGTCGGCGGCATCCCGGCCTCGATCCTCGGCGTGCCGTACAGCGTCTCGCAGTACGTGCCGACCACGACCGGCGACAACACCGTGTACTGCGTCGTCGGCGACTTCAACTACTTCGAGATCTTCGACCGCACGGGCATCTCGTCGTTCGTCGACCCGTACTCGGCGTCGAACAACCACCGCACCGCGCTGATCTTCTACTCGCGCACGGACAGCCACATCATGCTGGCCGAGGCGTTCGCCTACATCCGCGGCTGATCCATCTCCACTCCCGGCCCTTCCGCGCGGAAGCGCGGACGGGCTTTTCATGGCGGTCCCACTCTCCACCATCAAGTCCGCGCTCAAGATCGAGTACGCGGACGACGACCTCGACCTGATGAGGCTGAGGGACGCGGCGTCGTCGCTCATCGAGCGCGAGACGGGGCTGTGCTTCAACCCCGCGAAGCGCGACGTGTACCTCGCGAACTGGACGGCGACGGCCATCCCGTTCGTCCCGTTCACGTCGGTGCAGGCGGTCACGTACCAGAACGCCTCGAACGTGACGACCACGATGCCCGTCACCGACTGGTGGCTCGACCGGACGGACGGCCCGCTTCCGGTCATCCGCTTCCTCGAGGCGCCGGCGATCTACGAAGGGACGCAGATCACGGTCGGCGTGAACTGCGGATACGAGCAGCTGCCCAACGAGATCGTGCACGCGATCATCTCGCTGACCGGCGCCTGGTACAACAACCCCGAGGCGTTCCAGCCGATCGGCCTGACGGCCGTGCCGATGTCGCTCCAGTTCATCATGGATTCGTTCAGGGTCCGGGAGATGCTCAGGTGATCTCGGCCGGCGTGCTCAGCAGCAAGGCGCGCAGGCTCCGGGCGTCGACCGCCCAGGACACGCTCGGGCTCCGCTCCGACACGTTCACCGCCGACCAGTACTTTCGCTGCGACGTGCGCAACTCGAGCGCGAACGAATCGGCCTACGCGGACGGCGTGGCCGTCAAGCGCCAGTTCGAGCTCCGCGCGCGCTGGCCGCAGGTCGTGAACATCGGGCTCACGGAGGTCGACCGGATCAGCGTCGACGGACGCACGCTCAGGATCGGCAGCATCATCAACCTCGACAACGCCGACCGCGTGGCGGTCATCTCCTGCGAGGAGGTCAGCTAAATGGCCACAATCGAGCAGGCCGTCCGCACGATGCTCATCAACGGCACCACGCTGTCGGTCGTGCCGGTTCCGGTGCCAGATGCACAGGTGACGCACGGATACCGGTTGCAGGATTCCCCGCTGCCGGCCGTCACCTACACGGTCGAGACGCGCGAGGACGCGACCGTCAACGGTGAAATCCAGGTGTCGAACATCTCCGTCACGTCGATCGCCGACACGAGCGAGGACGCGCTCGCGATTGCCGCCAAGGTGCGGACGGCGCTTGTAGCCGGAAAATTCAGCGGCGTGGATATTGATGCCGTGATAATCACCGCTGACGGGCTCCAGCCCGAGGTGGTTGGAATCTCAGACGAACAGGAACCCTCGCAGGCCGTGACACAGGCCACGATCTACTGGAGGACATGAACATGGCAGTTACACCGCGCGTATGCCGGAATGCGTCGATCACCTTCGGTGGAAACACCCTTGCGGGTGTGGTCGACGGCACCGTGACCCTCACCACGGAGACAATCGACGTATCCGAACTGACGAGCGTCGACCGTAGTTTCCTGGTCGGCATCAAGTCAGGCACCGCGAGCTTCACGGTGTTCTACGATCAGGATGACACCTCTTTTAAGTCCCTTGAGACTGCGTATGCCGCTGGAAACGCAGGAACCCTAGTATTCACTTTCCACAGTGGCGCGACCTACACCGCAAGCGCCTACATCACCAGCCTCAGCCCGTCCATCGCGATGATGGACATCTGCCGCTGCTCGGTGCAGTTCCAGCTCACGGGAGCAGTGTCGATCAGTGCCTGACATCCGCTCCATCCTCGCGCTCGAGCCGAGGCGCTACGAACTGTGCGGCTGTCCTTGCCTGCTCAAGCGCCCGAGTCTTGCTGACCTCATCGACGCCGTCGCGATCAACGAACGCGGACCGGCGTACGCGAAGGCGTGGGCGTTGCACAGGCATCTCCTGGACGAGCACGGCGACCCGCTGTTCGCCACCGTGGAGGACGCGATGAAGGCGCCGGCGGGCATGGCATCGAAGGCCAGCGGACTAGGACGGGACGCGCGCGCGCTGCTGGCGCGTGTCCTGAAGGGCAGGAATGCAGCGCCGTGGGAACGGTCGGTCCTCGAGCTCATAGTCGAGCTCGACGTGCCCGACTACAAGTCGATCCGAAAGAGACTCGATGAGGCTCGATCCAACCATTCGAATCGACAAGGCGAGCGAGCGCCGCCTGCTACAGGCGCTCGATGAGTTCCCCGTGGCCGTCCAGGACAAGCTGACGAAGGGCGCCCTGCGGCAGTTCGCGAAGTACCAGATGGGCTCCATCGCCCCCAAGAACACCAACCTCAACCCGAAGCACCTGAAGTTCCGCATCAAGATGTGGCCGAGCGGGATCACGTGGCTCGGCGTGGGATACCGCCAGATACCCGGCGTCGTGCCGTTCGACGCGAAAGGCCGCAAGCTGCGCGAGCAGTACGATTCCCTCGGCGTCGGATGGCGAAGCCATTTCGAGGAGCTCGGGTTCCACACCTGGTCGACGTTCTTCTCGATCTCGGGACCGAGGGCGAAGGGCCGCGGATGGAAGCGCGGCCTGCGCCACCGCGGACGCGGCCAGTACATCCGCGGCACCAAGGCCAGCGAGATCGCCGCGAAGGCCACGGCTCCCGCGCTGCTACCGTTCCTCAAGCGCGAGCTCGAGTTCTTCCTCGCGCAGAAGGTCAAGGGCAAGCGGGCACGCCGGAAGAAGCTCGTACTGGAGGGGTCGAATTGAAACTGCCGACGCTCAACATCGACGTGGCCCTGAACACGCAGACCCTGCGCAAGGATGTCGCGAAGGCCAACGCCGAGATACTCAAGGTAGGCCGCGGAGCGCTCGCCGCCGGCGGCCCGATGGGCGGCAGGGCAGGCCAGCTCGCGGGCGCCGCCGGGGCGCTGTTCGGGACAGGGGCAGGCGCAGGCGTGGTCATGGCCGGCGGCGCCGCGCTCGCCGCTGCGGCCCCCGTGAAGACCGCGATGGCGATCGTCGACGCGTTCGCCGAGAGCGCCGAGCGTGGACGGAAGGCTTTGGATTCGTTCGCCGAGGGCAAGGGCACCGGCGGGCTTGACCTGGTCAACGCCGCGAAGCTCGCCGAGAGCGCCGACTACAGGGCCGTCCAGGCGACATCCACCAAGGGATTGTCCGACGTGTTCTTCGGCTCCATGATGGACGAGAGCGGACGGACCACGGGCCTCGCGGGCCTCATCGATGACTGGGCCGTGGCGACCGCCGAGGGCTTCCGCACGGTCGTGGCCGGCGCTGGCGCGGCCCTCGCGGGCGCCGACGCGCAGGAGTTCCAGCGGCGTCTCGACGTGGCGACCACGCGCAGCGCGGCCGGAGCGCAGGCGTACATGAGCATGGAGCAGATCAACTACATGGCGACCGAGGCCGAGAAGAACCGGAAGCAGAAGAGGGAGCAAGAGACGTGAT
>JBEGJG010000327.1:0-2573 GCA_041184705.1 Candidatus Eiseniibacteriota bacterium | reverse complement strand
GTACTATAGCCGCTCCGGGCGGGCCGATGTCGCCTCATGGGGGGCTCGCCCCCGGCCGATAACCGGAGGGTCCCATGAGATCCCACCGTACCCTCGTCGCGGCGGTCCTCACCGCCCTGCTCGTCCCGGCCCTCGCGGTCCCGGCGGGCGCACAGTCGTACCCGCGGCTCGGCCTCTACGGTTCGATCCTCGGGGACTGGCGGCCGTACGTGCTCCCCGGTGGCGCGCTCGACACGGTGAACATCGCGCGCGCCGCGCGCTACCACGCGGTCGTGCTCGACGCCTACCCGGTCTCGCCCTACCGGCCCGACGTGGTCGAGGCCATGCGCGCGCGCAACCCGCAGTCGCGCTTCCTCGCCTACGTGCTCGCCGACGACATCTGGCAGGTCGCCGACTCCGACTCGTTGCGCCATCTGCCGACGCTCATCCGTCGCACCGTGCGCGACCTCGACGGGTTCCTGTACACGACCACGGGTGCGGAGTACGTGCCCACCAACATCAACCTCGCCAAGCGCGTCGGCGGTCGGTTCGTGGTGGCCGAGGCGATGGCCGACCTGTTCCGCGATCGCGTGATCGCGACCGGGACGTGGGACGGTCTGTTCGTGGACGTGTTCTGCCACACGGTGGGTTGGACCTCGGTCGGCACGGGACGCACCATCGACCACGTGCGCGCCGGCTACCCCAGTCTCGCCGCACTCGACGCCGCGTGGTCCGAGGCGAGCGACACGCTGGCCGCGCGCCTGCACCGGGCGGCCCCGCCGGGCTTCGAGTTGGTGGGCAACTGCGGCCCGAGCGCCGAGCACGAGTGGTTCAACGGTTGGATGCGCGAGAACTTCCCGCTGCAGCAGGGCGGGACGTGGGCGAGCAACATGCTGGGCGACGTCACCTCGCGCGGCTACCTGCGCGACGACCTCGACTACCTCTCGCCGCCGCGCAACTGGATCCTGTCGATCGCCAACACCACGCCGGGCCAGCAGTACGACGCCTTCAACACGCAGCAGGTGCGTTACGGGCTCGCGAGCGCGTCGCTGGGGGATGGGCTGTTCGCGTTCGGCCCCGGCGCCAAGACGCTGCGCGAGGCGCCGTACCACGAGTGGTGGTACGACGAGTACGCCGTGGACCTCGCCACCGGGAGGTCGAGCGAGGCGCAGCCGCACACCGGCTGGTTGGGCGCCGCGCAGGGCGCCGCGCGCACCATGGTGTGGGTGAGCACCGCGCCCGACGCGGTCACCAACCCCGGGTTCGAGTCGAGCGTGTCCGCAGGCTGGACGTTCGGGCGGTTCGCGCCCGCGGCCGCCACGATCGCGCGCGACGTGACCACCGCCGCGGTCGGCACCGCCTCGGCGCACGTCAGCGTGACCTCGGCGAGCACGGTGGGTTGGCACGTGAACCTCACCAGCGTGGGGCAGCTCGCACTGCAGGCCGGCGTGCAGTACTCGGTGACGTTCTGGTGCAAGGCGAGCGGACCGCGCATCGTCGAGGTGGTGGCGGGCAACTCGGGCGGCCGTGCGTTCGTGGCGGTGGACGCCGAGTGGCGCCAGTACCAGGCGGTGCTCACGCCCTCCACGTCCATGTCGGCACCCGTGATCTTCTTCCTCGGGCTCCAGACCGGCGACGTGTGGTTCGACGACGTGCACTTCCAGGCCGGCACCACCAGCGTCTGGCGTCGCGACTTCGCGAACGGCATCGTGCTCGTGAACCCCGGCGACCGTCCGCTCGACGTGCGGCTCGAGGGTCCGTTCCGACGACTGCTCGGCACGCGCGCCCCGGTCGTGAACGACGGCTCGGTGTCCGACGTCCAGACCGTCGGCGCGCGTGACGCGTTGTTCCTGCTGCGGTCCGACCTCGACACCACGCCGCCCGCGGGCGTGCGCGATCTGCGCATCGGACCGTGACGCGATCCCGGGGGCTCAGCCCTCGGTGACGTCCGCGGTCCACGACAACGCGACCGCACCCTTCAGCGTCGCCGCCGTGGGGCACTTCTCCTGATGCCGGGCGAGTGCGCGGTCCACGACCTCGCGCGTGCCCGGTGGGATGCGCAACCGGTAGTGCACCGCGATCGCGGTGAGCACCGGTAGCCCGTCGCGGACCTCGTTCACGCCCTCGACCTCGCAGCCGATGGCGTCCTTCGGGAGCTTCACCTGGCGCGCTTCCAGCGCACCGTTCAGGGTCCCGAGCATTCAACCCGCGGTGGCGGCGACGATGTAGTCCACCGGCAGCGGGAGTTCGCGCTCGGGGGACAGCTTGAAGAGCTGCACGATGGAGCCGTGCACGCCCATGTCGGCGGTCGCACCGAGCGGCAGGTGCGCGCGGCGATGGAGCGGTCCGGCCATCTCCAGCGACACGCGCGAGCGGTAGAAGGGTTCGTCCATGCCGGTCCTCCGGGGCGGACGCGCACGTCCGACCGGGACAGGGGGGGCCGCGCTCGCGCGCGGCTGCGGGGTGCGTCGGGGCGACCCCGTCCCGGGGCGCGCCACGGGCGGTCCGCGGCGATTCCGGGCCCGCCGAGCAATATGCTAGTTTCGATGCCCGGTCCAATCGCGTGTCCCGCACCCCCCCGCGGCGCCGCGGCC
>JBEGJG010000326.1:0-3361 GCA_041184705.1 Candidatus Eiseniibacteriota bacterium | reverse complement strand
GCGGCCCCCCCAAGGAACGACGGGTCTCTCGTGGGCGTGCGGGGCTCCTCCACCCCGACTCCCACCCATCGTTCACACCGCGACACTCACGGCTTGATCTTCCACTGGAACATCATGCCATGGTCCTCGTGCACCACGTTGTGGCAGTGCGCGACGAAACTGCCGGTGTAGTCCCGGAACCGACGGAAGGTCTTCACCGTCTCGCCGTGCCCGAGCCAGGCCACGTCCTCGCGCGCGATCTCGTCGATCGGCGGGGTGCGGCCGTTGCGCGACAGGATCTGGTACTCCTCGTGGTGGACGTGGATGGGATGCATCCAGCCGCCCGAGTTGTTGACGAAGTTCCAGATCTCGGCCGTCCCGAGCTTCGGCTCCGCCATGTACTTGTGCGGGTCGTAGTACTCGCCGTTCACGGCCCATGCACCGTTGCTGCGGTTCCAGATGAACGTGCGCTCGGTGACCACCTCGGCCCGCGGCGTCGGCGGCAGGTCGAGGAGTGTGGTCGGGATGCGGCTCGGATCGCCCTTGGTGTCCATGGTGCGGTCGATGACGAACTTCAGCACCTTCGTGCCCAGGGCGAGCGGGAGGATCTTACCCGTCGGGCCACGGCCGTCCTTCTGCTCGCAGCAGTTCACGATGAACAGCTCACGCGTCGCGGCCGGCATCGTCGAGAAGTCGATGATCACATCCACGCGCGAACCCACCGTGAAGCGCACGGTCTTCACCGTGATGGGCCGCGGGAGGAAGTTGCCGTCGTGCGTCAGCTGCACCATGTTGGCGCCGTAGAACCGCGACGGCCCCATGTTGAGGATGCGGAACCGGTACTTGCGCGGCGCGACGCGCATGAACGGCTCGACCTTGCCGTTCACCGTCATCTTGTCGCCGATCGCGCCATCCAGGTTGAACATGTCGTAGTAGCCCTTGCCATCCGGGCCGAACAGACGGTCGTGGATGACGAGCGGCACGTCGAAGTCGCCACTCGGCAGACGCCAGGCCTTGGGGTTCGGGTCGTTCTCGTCGCCCGAGTCGAACTCGGTGAAGTTGTAGTACAGACCCATGTTGCCGCGGTACACGTTCTGCGCGGTGAAGTCGTGGCAGTGGTCGTGGTACCACATCGTGGACAGCGTCTCGCGCACGTCGCCCATCGGACCGTACTGCGGATCGGTGAAGCCGGCCGCCCGATTCAGATACAGGCAGTCCTTCCAGCAGTTCGCCTCGAGCATGTCCTCCGGATGACCATCGGACTCGGCGGCGATGTGGCCGTTGTGCAAGTGCATCGTGGGCGTGGGACGACCGTAGCCCCGGTGCGCGGCCAGACTGGGCAGGTTGTTCCGCCAGCGGATGAGCACCGGCTGGTTCGCACGCGCGTGGATGCGCGGACCCGGGAACTGCCCGTTGAACGCCCAGCAGTCGTCGGCCGGCAGATCACGGTGCCAGCTGTGTGACGCCGGCGCGTTGACCAGCTCGTAGCACTGCAGATCCTCGGATCGCGTCGTCGCCCAGAAATCGTGGCGGGTGCGGCGACGCTCGCCCAGCTCGCTCTGCACGAGCTCCTGGGGAGCGGACACCTTCATCTCGCTCGGCGAGCAGGATGCCGCGACGGGGATGTTCGTGATCTCCTCGATCCACGGACGCGTCTTGGGGCTCACCACGTCCTTCGCCTCGGCGGCACGGGAGGACAGACCGGCCTTGGCGACGAGGAACCCGCCGCTGGTGAGGAGGCCCATCTTGAACAGGTCACGACGCGAGAGCTTCGCGTCCACGAGCTCGACGCGGTTGCGGCGCGCCGTCTCGGCCAACTTCTGCTTCCAGGTCATCATCGGGGTGCGTCCTTTCGGTTCGCGGGGACGGCGCGCCGAGCGCGGCCGGTCCCTCGCATGGCAGTGGGGGTCGTCGTGGGCGCGCTTACCGCAGCACCACGAGCTTGAGCTTGGACTCCTGGCCGCCCGTACGGCTCACCAGGAAGTACACGCCGTTCGCGACGTTCCGGCCCGAGTCGTCACGGCCGTCCCAGGTGATCACCTGGCGACCCGCCTCGAGCGTCCCGCGCTTGAGCGTGCGCACGTGGCGCCCGGCGAGGTCCACCATGCCGACCTCGGCCTGGCCACCGCGCGACGGGATCACGAACGACACGTTCAACGCACCGCCCTTGTACGGCAGCGGCCACGCCGCCAGCGAGCGCGTCGGCATCGCCGCCTCGCCGCCACCCGCCGGTCGCCCACCGAACTGCACGCTGGCCGACACCATGCGGAACGAACCCCGGCCCGCACGCGCCGTGTACGCCACCACCGGCGAACCGCTCCGGTCCAGCGCCAGCGTCGTGTTGCGGCCCGCACCACCCTGCGCGTCGATCGTCTCGGTCATCCAGATCCCGTCCGCCGACGTCGCGTACTTCAGCGTCTGCTGCTTCGCATCCATGTAGCTGATGTGCGGATGACCCTCGGCGTCCAGCTCCAGCGACGAGTAGGCACCCACGTCGCCGCTCGCGTCCACCGTCGTCACCGACCACGACCCGTCGGCCTGCTCCACCGCGTAGCGCAGCGTGCCGTTCTGCAGGTCGTAGTACGTCACGTGCGTGCGGCCCTTCGCGTCCACCGCCAGCGACGCGTCCATGCCCACCGAGCCACGCGCGTCCACCGTCTCCGCGACCCAGCGGCCGTCACGCTTCATCGCCACCTTCAGGTCCGAGTTCGTGATGTCGTGGTACGCCACGCGCGGCTGCCCGTCGCGGCCGAACGCCAGCGACGAGTAGTGCCCCACGTTCGGCACCGCGTCCGACACCGCCGGCTGCTTCTCCAGACGGTCCGCACGGTTCTGCGCCGTCTCCGCCTCCACGGCGTTGCCCGCACCGTCCACCGTCTCGATCGTCCAGCCACCCGCGCCCAGCGTCGCGTAGCGCAGGCTCAGCGTCTGCGAGTCGTAGTAGCTGATCGCCGGCGCGCCGTTCGCGTCCAGCGCCAGCGAGCAGTAGTGGCCCACGCCCTCGTTCGACGCGTCCACCACCTGCGTGCTCCACACGCCGCCCTGACGGGCCGCGTACTTCAGCACGCCCGAGGTCGCGTCGTAGTACGCGATGCGCGCCTGGTCGCCGCCGTCCAGCTGCAGCGAGGCGTACCAGCCGCTCTTCGCCGAGCCGTCCACCAGCTCCGTGCGCCAGCCGTTCTGGGTCTGGTACGCGTAGACCAGCGCCTCGCGCATCACGTCGTAGTACGCGACGTGCGCGCGACCCGACAGGTCGAGGTCCATCGAGGTGTAGTCGCCGATCCCCTCGATCGAGCTCGTCGTCGTCGCCGTGAAGGCGGGACGCGCGGGGGCGGCTTGCACGGCGAGGGCACTGCCCATCGCCAATCCGACGGTCATCGCC
>JBEGJG010000325.1:0-4201 GCA_041184705.1 Candidatus Eiseniibacteriota bacterium | reverse complement strand
GCCACCACGACCTCGAACTACTCGCTCGCGTCGTTCGGCTCGATCGACGGCGCGGTCGCTGAAGGCAGCGACGCGGTCGTGCTCACCATCACCAACGGCCTCGCGCACGGCGACCTCGAGACGGTCACCGTGAACGGCGTCGCGAGCACGGCCTCGGGCCTCGCCATGACCTCGCCGCAGTCGCGCACGTTCATCAACGGCGTGCTCACGGCCGAGGAGGTTCAGCGCGCGAACCCGGATTCGCTCAACGGCGTGCCGTGCATCGACCGCTCGCGCTTCGCGGGTGCGCTGGGTCAGATCCAGCAGGGTGGCCTCGGGCCGCGTGCGACCATGGCGGGCACGATCAACGCCCGCTACCAGAACCTGTACTACGCGGTGGACGCGGGCAACGTCGAGCGTGGCTCGGTCGCGATCTTCGCGCCTCCGGCAACGCTCACGATCGGCCGCAAGTACCGCTTCGTGGGCAACGTGCAGGAGTTCTTCGGTGAGACCGAGTTCACGGGCATCTCGGTGGCCGACGACATCGGCGCCGGCGACCCCGTCTATCCCAAGACGCTCACCGTGATCCAGGCCAAGCGCGACACCTGCGACGTCACCAGCATCCTCGATGACGGCGAGGACCACGAGGGCATGCTCATCACGCTGCCGTTCGTGAAGATCGTGCAGCGCTTCCCGACCCTGCCGACCAACGGTTTCCACGTCGCGGACCAGTCCTACCCGGACACGATCTTCGTGGAGAACTTCAACACCGCGCTGTCGCCGTTCACGCACCCCACGCTGGGTGACGTCGTCACGGTGACGGGCCACCTGCGCTACTCGGGCGGCAGCTTCCGCCTCGCGCCGCGCAACTACTCCGACATCGTGAACATCGGTGTCGCGAGCGTCGGTGGTCAGGCCGGTCGCCTGGCGTTCAGCGTGTTCCCGAACCCGGCCCGCACGGCGCGGTTCCAGTTCACGCTCCCGCAGGCGCAGGAGGTCGAGATCGGCGTGTTCGACGTCGCCGGTCGCGAGGTCGCCCAGCTGTTCAAGGGCCGTCTGCCCGCGGGCAGCTACTCGCGTGACTGGGCGGGCCGCGATGGTGCGGGCCGCGAGGTCGGCGCGGGCGTGTACTTCGCGCGCATGAAGTCCGGCAGCGAGACGCTGTCGGTCCGGACGGTGTTCCTCGGCCGCTGACGCGGTCCGAGCAGGGTAGGGAAGGCCGGTCGCCCATTCGGGCGGCCGGCCTTCTCGCATCCGGTTGGTTGTGCTTCGAAGATTGTGGGTGGGGCTCCCGCGGTCCTGGACGGGGACCTCTCCCCACGCATTATCAAGGACTTACGCTCGCGGAACAGACCCCGAGGGTCGGCGATCCGGTGCACCCACAATCTTCGAAGCACAACCTTCGGCCCTTCTGGCGGGGTGGATTGCCGAGCGAATTTTCCCGGCGGAGCACGACATTCTTTTGAAGGAGCATGGCCTGCTCTCCGCTGGTTCTCCAGCCGGAGCCTTGAGTCTCCATACCCGCCCCGAGCCAGGACCCTTCCGCACCCACAACGATCCCCCTCGACCGAGACCGACAGCTCTCCCGAGCAGGGCTTCCCGGCGGGGAAATCCCGTCCCCGTCACGATTTGCGCCGTTGTAGCCGGGGGCCTAGGATGCGGGTTCGGCTGTCCCGCCCTTCTCCCCGAGGGGTGTTCCCCGGAACCGGAGATCCCACCCACGTGAGTCCCGCGAGCGTCACCGAGGGCCGTCGCGTCCGCGACTCGGCCACCGAGATGACCCAGCTGGTGCTGCCCCAGCACGCCAACGTGCACGGCACCCTGCTCGGCGGGACGGTGATGCACTGGGTGGACCTCGCGGCCGCGATCGTCGCCAACCGGCACAGCCGGCGACCGGTCGTGACCGCGGCGTTCGACGAGATGTCGTTCCTGGCCCCCATCCAGGTGGGGCAGGTCGCGCTCATCCACGCCCATCTCACGCTCGTGGACCGCTCCAGCATGGAGATCCGCGTGGACGTGCGTTCCGAGGACGTGCTCACCGGGGAGCAGCGCACCACGGGCACCGCGTTCGTCACGTTCGTCGCGCTCGATCCGGTGACCCGTCGGCCCTCGCCGGTCCCGCCGCTCGTGCTCGAGACCGACGACGAGCGTGCGGAGCACCAGCGTGCGCAGGAGCGTCGTCGTCAGCGTCTCGAGAACCGCAAGAACCGTTCAAACCAGTAGCCATCGTCCCGCGCGGTGAAACGCGCGGTTCCCATACCGAAGTGCGGGCGCCCACGACGGGTCGCCCGGCCGTGAAGGACGGAGGAAACGCCATGCCGATCTCGATCGTGGTTCCGCAGCTGGGGGAGAGCGTCGCCGAGGGTACCGTGGCCCGTTGGCTCAAGGCCGTGGGTGACAAGGTGCGCAAGGAGGAGCCGCTCGTCGAGATCCAGACCGACAAGATCAACGTCGAGATCCCGTCGCCCGCCGAGGGCGTGCTCGCGGCCATCGTCGTGCCCGAGGGCACCACAGCGGCCGCACCCGCCGCTGCGAAGGCCGCCGCTGGTGCGCCCGTGGCCGTCGCCGCGCCGCCGGCCGCCCCGGCCGTGCCCGCCGCGCCCGCCACCAACGGCGCCGCCGCGCACGCGAACGAGTCCGCCGAGGGCCGCAACCTGTCGCCCGCGGTGCGCAAGCTCATGCGCGAGCACAACGTCGCCATGTCCGAGATCGACGGCATCCGCGGTTCGGGTGTGGCCGGTCGCGTGACGCGTGACGACCTCATGGCCTACCTCAAGCAGCGCACGGCCGCGCCGGCCGCCGCCGCTGCGGTCGCCGCGCCCGTGGCCGCGCCTGCGGCGGCTCCCGCCGCCCCGGCCAGCGTGCCGTCGTTCCTGCGCGGTTCGGTCGCCGGCGTCTCCGCCAGCGGTCCGCGCGAGGAGACGGTGCAGTTCACGCGCGTGCGCAAGGTCATCGCCGACAACATGGTGAAGGCCAAGCACACGGCCGCGCACACGCACTGCTTCGACGAGTGCGACATGAGCGCGGTCGTCGCGCTGCGCAAGGAGTGGGCGCCGCGCCTCGAGGCGCAGGGCGTCAAGCTCACCTACATGCCGTTCTTCATCAAGGCCGCGTGCTTCGCGCTCAAGGAGTTCCCGTGGATGAACTCCTCGGTGACGCCGGCCGGTGACGCGCTCACGTTGAAGCGCTACTACAACATCGGCATCGCGGTGGGCCGCGACGAGAAGGGCCTCATCGTGCCGAACCTGAAGGACTGCGACCGCAAGAACCTCGTGCAGCTCGCCGCCGAGGTGAACGACCTCGCGTCGCGCGCGCGCGCCGACCGTCTCGGCCCCGACGACATCCAGGGCGGCACGTTCAGCATCACCAACGCGGGCGTGTTCGGCGCCATCAACTCGTCGCCGGTCATCAACGTGCCCGAGGTCGCCATCCTGGGCGTGCACAAGATCGTGGACCGTCCGGTGGTCAGGAACGGCCAGATCGTCATCGCGCCCGTGATGAACACCTCCATCGGCTTCGACCACCGCGTCGTGGACGGCGAGCTCGCCGTGAAGTTCCTGCGTCGCGTCTGCGAGCTGCTGGAGCGTCCCGAGCTGCTCTGGTTCCACGCCTGATCCGTCACCGTCCTGCGCCCACGGGGCGTGGGACGGGAGTCCGCACCGCTGCGCCGGGCCGAGTGCCCGGCGCGTCCCAACCACCGAGGTCGTCCGTGGCCCAGCTCCAGGTCGTCGCGCTCGGTCCGACGCGCTACCGCGACGGGCTCGCGCTCATGGACGAGCTGGTCGCGGCCCGCGCCGCCGGTGCGACCGGGGACTGGTTGCTGTTCCCCGATCACGAGCCCGTGCTCACGGTGGGACGCAACCCGTCCGAGGGCAACCTCATCGCCGACCGCGAGACGCTCGCGCGCGCCGGCATCGAACTGCACGAGGTCACGCGCGGCGGGGACGTCACGTGGCACGGCCCGGGGCAGTTGGTGGCCTATCCGGTGGTCGGGCTCGAGCTCGTGGACCGCGACCTGCACCGCTGGCTGCGCACGCTCGAGGACGTGGTGATCGCGGTGCTCGCGCGCCACGGGCTCGAAGGTCGTCGCGTGGTCGGTCGCACCGGCGTGTGGCTGTCCGAACACGAGAAGATCGCGTCCATCGGCGTCGCGGTGCGCCGGTGGGTCGGCTATCATGGGGTGGCGCTGAACGTCTCCAATTCGCTCGCCGATTTCGACCTC
>JBEGJG010000324.1:0-2593 GCA_041184705.1 Candidatus Eiseniibacteriota bacterium | reverse complement strand
CTACCAGCCGCTCGAGGCCGCGGTCGGACGCATGAAGACCGTGTCGTTGGCGAGCGACACCATGGCCACGGCCCGCGACCTGGGGATCTGCTTCGGCGATTGACCGCGGGACCCGAAGCGCGCGACCACGACGGCCCTCCGGGACTCCCGGGGGGCCGTACCGCTGTGGCGGGACTGTCGAGGTGATTCCGGCAACTCAAGGCCGGCGTCGCGCCCGGAGCGTTCAGCACCACCGAACCCCGCCCCGCGGCCCGTCCACGGCACCCCGAGGCGGAGTGGGGCCCCTCGGGGGGCCGATGAGGCACGGATTCCTTGGCTTCGGTGACCCGCGGGTATTGCCGTGGGATGGGGGGATTCCCTACCCTTATACGATTGCGCCGATGACCCCCGTCGGCCGCCCCTTCGCATCCCCCCCGGGACCTCATCATGACGATGAAGAAGTCGCTGCTCGCCGTGCTCTCCGCCCTCACGCTCCTGCTCTCGAACGGCCCCGTGCGCGCGCAGTCGTACGAACCCACCGTGCCGCCCGAGGGCATCACCGGTGCGCGCCGCATGTCCACCGATCGGATCGCGCCGCGCGTGTTCCGGTTCACCGACCTGCCCGCGGCCCCGAACCTCGAGGACGCGCCCATCACGCTGCGACCCGAGCACGAGTGGCTCGAGGCGACCGCCGAGGTCAAGCGCATCAAGCAGAACCCCCCGTTCCTGCCGGCGAGCTCGTTCGCGCAGTTCACCGAGGACACCACGCCGTCGAACGCGTTCGGCAAGGGCAGCCTGTCGCCGCTGGCGCCCACGCTCGGCACCGGGTTCGAGGGCATCACGCAGGGCGGCTTCATCCCCGGCGAGCCCACGGTGGGCGCGGGTCCGCTCAACATCTTCACCGCGGGCAACGTCGCGGTCACCGTCACCAACCGGGACGGCACGAACCGCGTGCAGACCACCGGCGCCACGTTCTTCGGCGTCCCCGCGGCCGAAGGCGCGATCTCGGACGCGCAGTGCTACTACGACGCGCTGCGCGGTCGCTTCATCGCGCTCTGCTTCACGCAGGGCACGACGCCCAGCAACTACTCGAACTTCTACCTCGCGATCTCGCAGACGAACGACGCGCGCGGCGCCTGGTACACGTACAAGTTCGACATGACGAAGGACGGCTCGGTCCAGACGGCGAACTGGGCCGACTATCAGGGCCTCGGCGTCTCGGACGACAAGATCGTGTTCTCGGCGCAGCAGTTCTCGTTCGCCGCGAACTCGTACCAGTACCAGAAGATGCGCATCATCGACCGCGCGGCCGCCTACTCGGGCGCGACGCTGTCGTACGTGGACATCTCCAACTTCGCCCCGCCCGCCGGTGGCGACATCAGCGACAACTTCGTCACCAAGCCCGCGCGCAACCTCACCGCGGGCGACAACAACATCTACTGCCTGTGCGTGCGCACCGGTTCGGGCTCGCGCGTGACGTGGCGCACCATCACCGGTCCGCCGTCGGCGCCGGTGCTCTCGACCGGCAACCTCATCACCGTGAGCGCCTACTCGGCGCCCCCGGACGCCGCGCAGTTGGGCTCGGCCTCGCTCGTGCCCACCAACGACTGCCGCCCCACCGACTTCTACGTGCGCAACGGCGTGCTCGTGATGGCGTTCCACACCGCCGCCAACATCGGTGGCTCGAACGTCTCGGCGATCCGCCTGCTGCGCATCCGCACCAGCGACCGCGCGCTGCTCACCGACGAGACGTTCGGTCAGGCGAACACGTTCTACTACTACCCGGCCGTCACGGTGGACTCGGTCGGCACGATCTTCCTGGGCTTCGGGCGCTCGAGCTCGACCGAGTACCCGTCCTCGTACATCTCGGGCAAGCGTCGCAGCGACACGACCATCCAGGCCAGCGCGCTCGCCAAGGCGGGCGTGGCGTCCACCACCGCGTCGCGATGGGGCGACTACACGGGCATCGACCAGGACTTCTCCACGTTCGGCCCCGGTTCGACCTCGGCGTGGTACATCGGTCAGTGGAACAAGGCCGCCGGAACGTTCGGCACGTGGGCCTCGCGCATGACGTTCACCTACGGTCAGGTGTTCGGCACGGTGACCGACGACTGCGACGGCACCGCGGCCACCACCACCGACCGCAGCGCGATCGCGGGCGTGACGGTGGCGCTCAAGCAGGGCGCGGCCACGGTGGCGACCACCACCACCAACGCGCTCGGCCAGTACAGCTTCGGCTATCTCGAGAGCGGCACCTACGACGTCGTGGTGACCGCTCCCGCGGGCGGCACGACCGTGGACGCGACGGCCGGCACGGGCGCGACCACCAACACCCGCGTGAGCGCCTCGACGCTGCAGATGGCGCTCACCAACGCGCAGGCGTCGGCGGGCAACGACTTCGTGGTCGCCTCGGCCAAGCCGCTCGCCACCACCACCTCGATCTCGCCGAGCGTGCGGTCGGTGGGCGACCCCGCGTTCACGCTCACGGTGAACGGCACCGGGTTCACGCCGTGCTCGATCGTGCGCCTGGACGGCTTCGACCGCGTCACCACCTACGTGTCGGCCACGCAGATCACGGCCGCGCTCACGACCGTGGATCAGGGCGCGGGCGGCA
>JBEGJG010000323.1:0-2622 GCA_041184705.1 Candidatus Eiseniibacteriota bacterium | reverse complement strand
GGCTCGATCCCACCCAGCGACAGACGACGCTCGCCGTGTGCGCCCGAGACGAGCGGCCCCACGAGACGTCGCGTGCGACGCCCGTCGAGGTCGTAGAGCTCGAGCGTGACGCGCGACTCGGGCCACGGCAGCTCCCAAGCGAACCGCAGCGTGCCCTCGCCGTGCGCGAGTCGTCGCGGTTCGACCCGGAAACCCCCGGGCACGGCCTCGGCGGGACGCGGACCGGCGAGCGGCGTCCCGTCGGGCAGCGGGCCCGGACGCCAGGTGTCCCCGAGGCGCTCCAGCGTCACGCCCGACGCGACACCCGTGGCCGAGTACGCGATGCGCTCCACCGGCACGCCGTCGCGCTCGACGAGCACCACCTCGTCGGCCACGCCCGCGGCATCGTCGGTGTTGTTGAGCGCACTCCACGGCGAGACGCGTCGCACGCGCGCGGGATCGATCGCCGGCCAGCGCGCGCGCATCGCGGCCGCGTCCTGCGCGAGGACCGCGAGACTGTCCGGCGGCAGTGCGGGGCCGGGCTCGATGGCCCCGGTCGCGCCCGAGCGGTCCCCCAACCGGAACGCGTCGAGATCGAGCGGCACGCCGGCGACGTTGCGCACCTCGACCCACTCGCCCTCGCCCGCGGTGGGATGGAACTGCACCTCGACGATCGCGAGTGGACCCGCCCCGACGCGTGCGAGCAGCGTGTCGGCGTCGTTGGCCGCGGCACCGTCGTCGGCGAGCACGGCGCGCACCACGAGGCGTCCGCGCCCGCGTGGCAGGTCGGTGAGCGACAACTCCACGCGCGTGGTCTCGCCGGCCGCGAGCGCGGGCGCGGCGTACTCGTGCACGCGGGCCACCACGTCGCCGTCCACGCGCAGCACGCACGATCCCGCGGGCCAATCGGTCGTACCCACGTTGGCGAGTGCCAACGCCAGCGTGGCGGTGCCACCGGGCGCCGGCTGCACGGGTGCGAGTCGCAGCGAGCCGCGCACGATCGCCGCGTCGAGCGCACGACGGTTGGGCGCACCCGGCGAGGGCTCCGCCTCGCGGAAGTCGCTGGCGTTGTCGAGTGCGGGCCCAACCTCGTCGAACCGTGCGAGCGATCGCCCCGAGGGCACGTCGGGCGCCGGCGATCCGCAGACGTACTCGGCGTGCTCGATCGCGCCCCAACCGAGCGTCTCGACCAGGCCGTCGGGCCACACCAGTCGCACCGCGTCGGGACCGTTCTGCAGGTCGAGCGTCGCGACGCGATCGGGCGCGGGCACCACCACCGCACCGCCGATCACGAAACGCGCACCGGGCGCGATCGAGTCGCGCGCACCCCCGGTCCAGCGCAGCGTCCAGCGGCCCGGCCCGGAGCCGTCACCCGACTCCACCCTCAGACCGGCGAGCGACGCCACGGCGTCACCGGTGTTCAGCAGTTCGACGTACTCGCGTCCGGTGTCGTCACCGGCCGCGTCGTACAACACCTCGTTGAGCCGGGGACGGGACGGCGGCGCGCACGCGACGAGCGCGGCGAGCACGAGCGGGAAGGCGGACATGGCCGCTCCACGCGGGGGCGGGGATCACGGCGCGGGGGCGACGGTCGCGGTCACGTCTCGCAACCCGCGTGCCGTCCTACATGAGGCCGCGACGCCTCCGCCACATCCACTCCACGCTCAACAGGGCGACCACGAGCGCGAACAGCCACGGCGACTCCCAGAGCCGCACCGTGTCGCGCTGCGGCCGCGCGAGGGCACGCGGATCGAGCGCGCGCGCCCAGGCCTCCACACCGTCGGCGCGCGTGGCCGAACCACCACTCGCCCCTGCGAGGGCGGCGAGCGCGGCGCTGTCGGGCTGCGGACGCAGGCCCTCGAGCGTCCAGCGGTCCACCACGAACTCGCTCCGCGCACGCACGGGCTCGCGTCCGGGACGCTCGGCGCGCACGGTGACCTCCCAGCGGCCGGGACCGGGCGATGGCAGGGTGGCGGTGTAGGTGCCCGCACCGCCGGGCACGAACGCGAACTTCCGCAACGCGCCGCCGGGACCGGTCGCCTCGCCGCGCAACTCCGCACCCGTGACGGGGCGGAACGCCTCGTCCTGCAGGATCGCGTCGAGCCGCACCGGCTCCCCTCCCGCGAACAACCGGCGCTCGGGCGTCACGCGCAGCGGCTCACCGCCGACGGGCTGCGAGACCCAGCGCACCGTGCGCCGCCACAGCCGCCGCCCGCGCTCGGCCGCGAGCTCGTCGTGCGGCGAGAGCGACCAGCGCCACACCCCGCTGCCGTTCACGAGCAGCACCTGTCCGCGCCCGACCGTGCGTGCGAGCCACAACGGCGGCGCGCCGTCGCGACCCGCCACGAGCACGCGGTCGGCACCGCCGGGCTGGATCGCCGCCACGTCACGCAGCGGTGCGGCCTCGCGCCAGGCGCGCGCACCGCGCAGCGGGTCGTCGTCCCACGCGTGCACCTCGGCGCCCGCGGGCTGCGGATCGGGCGCGACCTGCGCGGCCGCGAACGCACCGGTCGCGAACGTCAGGTCGCGCGCCAGCGAACCGCGCGCGAAACGCACCAGCCCACCACCGCCTCCCGGCATCAGCACCAGTCCGCCACCGTTGCGCACGAACGTCCCCAGCGCAGCGTCGAACGCGGAGCCCAG
>JBEGJG010000322.1:0-2991 GCA_041184705.1 Candidatus Eiseniibacteriota bacterium | reverse complement strand
CTCGGCGTACACCGCGGCGTTCGGCCACGAGTGCTTGCCGCAGTCGCACACGAGCTTGCCGTCGGGGCGCTCGGTGACCTTGCAGTTCGGTTCCTTGCAGAACGGGCACATGGCGTGGCTCTCCTGAGGGTCGTGGTCGAGCGGCGGAGTCTAGCCGCGCGTCCCGGGGGCGGCAACCTCGCGGGCCTCGGGCCCCAGCGCGTTGGCGCGCGCGATGCGTGCGAGCACCTCGGCGCTGCGACGACGCGTGCGCGGTCGCTCGGGGTCGTCGAAGTCCACGCCGTACAGTCCGAACCGACCGTGGAAGCCCTCGGACCACTCGAAGTTGTCGAGTAGCGACCAGTGCAGGTAGCCCAGCACCGGCACCCCGCGTGCGATCGCGCGATGCATGGCCTCCACGAACGCCAAGAGGACCGCGGGGCGCCAACGGTCCTCGCGGTCGGCGAGGCCGTTCTCGGTCACCAGCACCGGGCGGCCCAGGCGACCCGCCGCCACGAGCGCGTCCTCGAGCCCCTCGGGCCAGATCTCCCAGCCGAGGTCGTTGAGCGGGGCGCGCGAGCGCGCGATGTGCGGCGTGGGCGAGAGCGACCTCACCATCCAGCGCGTGTAGAAGTTGAGTCCGTACCAGTCGAGCGCGCCGCGCAACTCGGGCAGCGTGCGGCGGACGCGGCGCGCCCCCGGGATGGCGAGGTCGATCGTGCCCGTGATCGCGGCCTGTTCGACCGCGCGATTGAAGACCGCGTCCTCGAGGTGCGCCTGCATCCGATCGAGCGGGTGCCACGCTCGCGAGGGCTCGAGTCGCACGCGGTGCTTGGCGAACCCCACGCGCACCGCGTGCCCGTCGCCGTCGGCGTCGTGGCGGTCCTCGGCATGCAGCACGCGATAGGCGCGGCCGTGGGCCTCGAGTTGGTTCGCGATCACCTCGAGCGCGCGCGACACGTCGCGCACGGCCGGCGGCCACAGGCCCTCGCTCCAGCCGCGGAACGCGAACACCTCGGGTTCGTTGACCGTGCACCACCAGTCCACCTCGCCGCCGTACTCGCGCGCGCAGAAACGCACGAACGACTCGAACCGGTCCACGGTGGTGCGCGACTCCCAGCCGCCCGCATCGGTCAACCAGAGCGGGTTCGTGAAGTGGTGCAGGGTCACGACCGGTCGCAAGCCGTGTCGGCGGAGCGAGGCGAGCACGTCGTGGTAGTGCGCGACGGCCGCCGGGTCGAAGCGACCCGGGGCGGGTTCCAATCGGCTCCACTCGAACGACAACCGGTGCGCGTTGTGACCGTCGGATGCGGCGAGCGCGAAGTCGGAGTCGAAGCGCTCGAAATGGCGGCAAGCCTCACCGCTGCCGCGCCCGCCCTCGATCACGCCCGGGCGCTGCTCGAACCGCCACCAATCGTTGTTGGTGTTGCCGCCCTCGACCTGGTGCGCGCTCGTGGCCGCGCCCCACAGGAAGCCGGCGGGGAATCTCAGGATCCGACCCATGCCCGCTAGGCTAGTGGAGCGCGTGCCGCGAGGGAACCCGGCCCGCGCGGTGGCGCATGCGGTGCTACCTTGGGCGACCCATGTCCGAGCCCTCGTCCCCCAACAGCGCCCCGGCCCCCCGCGCCACGCTCCACGATGGCCTGCGTGCGCTGCGGCATCGGGACTTCCGGTTGTGGTTCTTCGGGCAGTTCGTGTCTTTGGTGGGCACGTGGATGCAGTCCGTGGCGCAGGGCTGGCTCATGCACCGGCTCACCGGGTCGCCGTTCATGCTCGGCGTGCTCGCGTTCGCGCAGTTCGCCCCGGTGCTACCGCTCGCGCTGCACGCGGGTGTGATCGCGGACCGCATCCCGCGCCGTCGTCTGCTGCTGTGGACGCAGTCGTTGCAGTTCGTGCAGGCGGTCGTGCTCGCGGTCGTGGTCGCGACCGACGTGGTGCGGCCGTGGATGGTGGTCGCGCTCGCCGCGTTCTACGGGCTCGTGAACACGTTCGACCTGCCCGCGCGCCAGTCGTTCGTGGTGGACCTCACGGGCAAGGAGGACCTGCCCAACGGCATCGCGCTCAACTCGGCCGCGTTCAACGCCGCGCGCGTGCTGGGCCCGGCGGTCGCGGGCGTGCTCGTGGCCACCGTGGGCGAGGCCGGGTGCTTCGCGATCAACGCGTTGTCGTTCGCGGCCGTCATCGGCAGCCTGCTGCTCATGCGCCCTGAGCCGCGCGTGGCCCCCGAGGGTCCGCGCCCCGGGGTCACCGAGACGCTGCGCGAAGGCCTGGCCTACGCGTGGGGCACGCCCACCATCCGCACGTTGCTCGTGCTGCTGGCGATCTGCGCCGGGCTCGGTTTCCAGTTCAACGTGCTGCTGCCCGTGTACGCACGCGACGTGCTCGGCGCGGGCTCGCGCGAGTACGGCTGGATGTTCTCGGCGTTCGGCGCGGGGTCGCTGGTGGCCGCGCTGCGCATGGCGGTGACGCGCGAGCGTTGGGCGCTGAGGCGGCATCTCATGTGGGGGTTGGTGGCCGGCGGTGCCGGGTTCGCGGGGTTCGCGGGCGTGCACTCGCTGCCCGTCATGGTGGTCTCGGCCGCCCTCGCGGGGTTCGGGCTCATCCTGTACGTGGCGAGCGCCCGTCATGGTGGTCTCGGCCGCCCTCGCGGGGTTCGGGCTCATCCTGTACGTGGCGAGCACGAACACGCTCATCCAGATCACGGTGGACGACCGCTACCGTGGCCGCGTCATGAGCCTGTACACACTGTTCTTCGTGGGCACCGCCCCGTTCGGCGCGTTGCTCGCAGGGGCGATCGCCCAGCACTGGGGAGCACCCGCGGCCACGCAGGTGTGCGCGGTGGTGCTGCTCGCGGGGGCGTTGTGGGTGAGCGCGCGATTGCGCGCCGTGGCCGCGCGCGAGGCGGCGACCCGGCCCTGAGACGCGTTCAGTCCGGTCGGGTGGCGCGCGGCCCCGCGACCGTCAGGGCGGAGCGCGTGGCGGCGTGCGAGCCGTGCGCGAGCAGGCCGCGCA
>JBEGJG010000321.1:2648-3406 GCA_041184705.1 Candidatus Eiseniibacteriota bacterium | reverse complement strand
CGCTGATAGCGCGTGACGATCCCCATGCCCGGCGTGGTGCCCGGCGTCATGCTCACCGAGGGTGCGGCGGGCTTGCGGGCCAGGTTGGTCGAGGGCGGCGCGATCGTGCGCGGACCGGGCGCGACCACACGCGGTGCGGCCGGCGCTGGCGGCGCGGTCGGGACCGGACGCGGTGCGGCCCGGCGCGCGGGCGACTCGTGCGGGTCCTGCGACACCAGACCCATGGGGCGTGCATGCGCGCTCACCGGAGCGGCGAGCAGCTCACCGGAGCGGCGAGCAGCAACGCGAGAATGAGCACGTGCGAACGCTTCAGGGCGTCACCTCCATGGCCTTCCCGATCATGGTCGAACGCACCGTACACGAGCCGGGGGTCCGCGAGTAGAGGGGAATACATCAAGTGGTCCCCTTGGGTCCGCGAGTGAATCGGTACCGGAATCGTTCAGTGATCAGGAACGCCCCGCACGCGTCGTGAGGAACCGTTCGAGGATCGCGCGTAACTTACCCGCGACCTCGTTGGCCACCTCGGTGACCTCGTGGTGCGACAGTGGTGTGGCCGAGAGCCCGGTGGCCTTGTTGGTGATGCATGACAGGCTGGCGGTCTCGCATCCGAGGTGCGCGGCCAGCGTCACCTCGTGCACCGTGCTCATGCACGCGACGTGCGCCCCGAGCCGACCGGCCATGCGCACCTCGGCCGCGGTCTCGTACGTGGGGCCGTGCCCACCCATGAGCACGCCCTGGTGCAGACGCACCCCGGCGGC
>JBEGJG010000321.1:0-2637 GCA_041184705.1 Candidatus Eiseniibacteriota bacterium | reverse complement strand
GCGACCGGGTACGGGTCGGCGACCGCGCGTCCCGCGTGGCGCGCGCGCAACTCGTCGGGCGTGAACAGGCCGCGCTTGCCGATGAAGTTGAGGTGCCCGGTCGCCAGCATGAGGTCGGCGGGCCGGAATTCGGGATGGATCGCGCCGACCGCGTTGGTGAACAGCATGGTGCGGCAGCCGAGTGCGTGCATGACGCGCACCGCGAACGTCACCTTGTCGAGCGTGTAGCCCTCGTAGCGGTGACTGCGACCCGAGAGTGCGGCCACGGGGACACCGTGCCACGTGCCGATCGCGAGTCGTCCGGCGTGGCCCTGCACGGTCGAGGCCGGCCAGTGCGGCAACTCGCGCGTCGCGAACACGGTCGCGCCCGGGATGGCGTCCACCACGCCGCCCAAGCCGGAGCCCAGCGTGAGCCCCACCGTGGGCACGAGCGGCGTGCGCGCGCGGATGGCGGCGACGGCGTCGGCGACGCGGCGGTCGAGGTCGGCGGTGGGGAGTTCGGGCGTCACGCTCATGGGGTCACGGTGTCCGGGTCAGCCGCGTTCGGGGTCGTACGGGGTGCCGAGCGCGCGCGGCGGCGTCGCGCGCCCGATGAAGCCGGCGAGGGCGAGCATGGTGACGGCGTAGGGCAGCGCCTGCAAGAGCGCGCTCGGGAACCCCGAACCCTGCAGCGCGATCTGCGCGGCCTCGGTCGCCCCGAACAGCAGGCACGCGGCGGCCGCACCCGCGGGATGCCACTTGCCCACGATCATCGCCGCGATCGCGATGTACCCGCGCCCGCCGGTCATGCCGTCGGTGAACGAGTGCTGCTCGCTGGCGAGCCACGCGCCCGCCAGACCCGCGAGCACACCGCACAGCAGCACGCCGCTCCAGCGCAGGCCCGCGACCGACAAGCCGAGCGCCGCGCTGGCCTCGGGCCGCTCGCCGGTGGCGCGCAGGCGCAGGCCGAACGGGGTGCGGAACAGCAGCCACGTGGTGGCGGGCACGAGCACGAGCACGATGGGCACGAGCGGCGTGGCGAGCAACGGACCCAGCCCCGGCACCTGCGCGACGGGTCCCAGCGGCAGGTCGGGCAGCCCCACCACGCGTGGTGAGTTCGACGACGAGTGGAATACGGTCACGAGCACGAACCGCGTCAGACCGGCCGCGAGCAGGTTGATGCCGATGCCGCTCGTGATCGCGTCGGCGCGGAACGTCACCGTGACGAGGGCGTGCAGGGCCGCGGTGGCCGCACCCGCCGCGATCGCGCACAGCAGCCCCAGCCACGGGTCGCCCAGGAACCACGCCCCGAGCACGTAGGCGAGCGCGCCGTGCAGCATGATGCCCTCGAGCGCCAGGCACACCACGCCGCCGCGCTCACCCAGCGCCGCACCCATCGCGGCGAGCGCGTACGGCACGGTGATGCGCAGCGTGGCGGCCGCGAACAGCAGGGCGTCGAGCGCGTTCATGCGCGCCTCCGCCGGGCCGCGCGCTCGAACAGCGCGTACGCCGAGATGGCGAACAGGATCACGAGTGCACGCAGCACGTTGACGAGGTCGGCCGGCACGTGGCGGTTCACCACGAGCCCGCCGTAGGCGAGCGCGCCGAAGAACAGCGCGGCGAGCGTCACGCCGAGCGGATGACTGCGCCCGATGAGCGCGACCGCGATCCCCATGAAGCCCGCACCCGCGGTGAAGTCGAGCTCGAACCAGTGCTTGTAGCCCAGTACGAAGCTGGCGCTGCCCAGGCCCGCGATGGCCCCGGCCAGCGCGAACGCCTGCACCTGCGCGAGGCCCGTGCGCACGCCGGCGTACTCGGCCGCCCCCGGGTTGAGTCCGAGCACGCGCGTCTCGTAGCCCGCACGGGTGCGGAACAACCACACGCCCAGCGCCCACGCGAGCAGCAGGCCCAGTACGAGCGCGAGGTTGGCCGGGGAGCCGCGCAGCCACGGCACCAGCACGTCGAGGCGCGGCACCACGGCGGCGGGGGCGATCTCGGCGGTGCGCACGGTCGCGGGCATGAACAGCGTGCGACCCCACCACGCGACGAGCGCGAACGCGATGAAGTTCATCATGATGGTGTTGATGACCTCGTGTGCGCCGAAGCGGGCCTTGAGCACGCCGGGCACCGCGCCCCACGCCGCGCCTGCGGCCGCCGCCGCGAGCAGCGCGGCCGGCAGCAGCAGCACCGGGGGCAGCGGCGCGTAGGCGCCCACGAGCGCGGCGGCGAACCCGCCCAGGTACATCTGGCCCTCGGCGCCGACGTTGAACAGCCCGGCGCGGAACGCGAGCGCGACCGACAGGCCCGCGAACAGCAACGGCGTGGCCTTGAACAACGTCTGGCCCACACCGTAGCCGGTGCCGAACGCCTGGCTCACGAGCAGGCCGTACACCTCGAGCGGCGATTCGCCGAGCGCGGCGATGAGCACGCCGCCCGCGACCAACGCCAGCGCGACCGCGGCGAGCGGCGGCAGGGCCTGACGCCACACGGCGTCGAGTCGCGCGTTCACGCGCGGGCCTCGGGTGCGGTGGGGGCGGGCGTGTCCACCAGCGTCGCACGACCGGTCATGTGAAGGCCGAGCGTGCGCTCGTCGGTGGCCGCGGGCGTGGTCGTGTGCACGATGCGTCCGCCGGTCATGACCACGATGCGATCGGAGAG
>JBEGJG010000320.1:0-3010 GCA_041184705.1 Candidatus Eiseniibacteriota bacterium | reverse complement strand
CCTGAACGAACTGCTCGACCGCATGGGCGCCGAGACCGCGACCGGGCACTCGTACGTGCGTGGCGGCGACATGCCCGAGATGCCGTCCACGAACGTCGGACTGCTGGGCGCCGACCTCGTGGTGGATTCGGGGCGCTGGCGGATCGCGCGCCTCTACGACAACGAGCGATGGAACCCCGAGCTCAAGGCACCGCTCGCCGCACCGGGTCTGCGCGTGGCGGTGGGCGACTGGATCCTCGCGGTGAACGGCGAGGAACTGCGCGGGGACGACAACCCCTACCGCTTGCTCGACGGCACCGCGAACAAACAGACCGTGCTCACCATCCACGACCGCCCGTCGCTCGAGGGTGCGCGCACCGTGACCGTGGTGCCGGTGGCGAACGAGCAGACGCTGCGCACGCGGGCGTGGGTCGAGTCGAACCGCCGTCGCGTGGATCAGCTCTCGGGTGGCCGTCTCGCCTACGTGTACGTGCCCAACACCGGCATGCCGGGCTACACGAGCTTCAACCGCTACTACTTCGCACAGCAGGATCGCGAGGGCGTCGTGGTGGACGAGCGCTACAACGGCGGTGGATCCGCGGCCGACTACATGATCGAGGTCATGCAGCGCACGTTCGACGGCTACTTCAACAACGTCGCCGGCGACCGCGTACCGTTCACCAGCCCCGCGGCCGGCATCTGGGGCCCGAAGGTCATGATCATCAACGAGATGGCGGGCTCGGGCGGCGACTACCTGCCGTACATGTTCCGGGCGCGCAAGCTGGGCACGCTGGTGGGCAAGCGCACCTGGGGCGGACTCGTGCACACCGCCGACACCCCGCCGTTCGTGGACGGCGGCTCGATGATCGCACCGCGCGGCGGCTACTTCGCCGCCGAGGGCGATGGACGCTGGGCGGTCGAGAACGAGGGCGTGGCCCCCGACGTAGACGTGGAGAACTGGCCCGCCGACGTCGCGGCGGGACGCGACCCGCAGTTGGAGAAGGCGGTCGAGCTGGCGCTGCGTCAGTTGGCGGAGAAGCCCGTGCGTCGTCTCATGAAGGAGCCGCCGCCGCCCACGTGGGGACGTCGTCCCTGAGGTAACACCTCCACCCCAAGACGGACAAACGCCCCCGGACCCTGCACGGTCCGGGGGCGTCGTCCTGCGAACGTGGTCGTCAGTCGGCCACGACCACGCGCTTCACGCTCGTCTGCGCACCCACGCGCAGTCGGGCGAAGTACACACCGCTCGAGACGCGACGGCCGGCCTCGTCGGCACCGTCCCAGCGCGCCGTCTGGTCACCCGACGCGGTCCCTCGCCACGGCGTCGCCACACGGCGACCCGCGAGGTCCAGGATCTCGAGCTCGCCCTCGCCACGACCGGCGAAGGAGAAGTTCAGGGTGCCGCGCGCCGGGTTCGGCCACGGGCTCGCCATTCGGATCGTGGGAGCGACGCGGTCGCCCACGCCCAACACGCCCTTGGGCGACATGTACACGGTGAGCGTGGTGTCGCTCGTGACGCGGAAGCCACCCGCGACGTACGCGGTGTCCCACGCGGCCGTGGGCGGGTACACCTTCACGAAGTAGTGGAGGTCGTCCGCCACGATGCGGGTCGAACCGGCCGCGCCCGTGTTGTTGTCGATGGTCATGAAGCGGTTCCCGGTCGCGTTGTCGTACAGATTGATGTTCGCCCCGGCGATCGGCAGCCCGGTGACGATGTCCACCACCGAGACGTCCACCCAGCGACCGGCGCGACAGACGATGTTACCCATGGCGAGTCCGGTGCCGGCGACCGCCAGGCTGTCGAGTCGGCACGGGAGCAACTTGGTCGCCACCGGGGGCTGGATCGTGAGTCGCTGGATCCCGGCCGGCACGGCCAGCGTGAAGTTGCCGAGCGTGTTCGTGAAGTCGTTGGTGGTCTCGATGCGCGGGTACACCGGCGCCTGGGACCAGTCCACGTCGAGGTCGGCGTTGACGACCGCGGCGCCGAACGCATCCACCACGTGCCCGGTCAACAGTCGCGCGATGGGGAGCGTGAAGGTCGGGAGGGTCTGGTCGAGGAGCGTCGGCGTGACGTTGTACTGCGTCAGCGTGGCGTAGTTGTTCGTGTACACCGGCGGCGGGACGGCGATGACGTCGTAGGCCGCACCGTCCGGCACGCAGATGCGCGCGATGCCGGTGGCCGCGGTGTTGTTCGACGGGATGAACAGCTTGCTGCGCCCGGGCAGGGTGCGCACGGTGATGCTGGCGTTGTTGAGCGGGAAGCCGTTGGGGTCGGTCACCAGACAGGTGATCACCTTGCCGTTGGGCACCGCCACGTCACCCACCACCACGTCGTGGTTCAGGTTGACGCTCGGCAGTAGCACGGGCGCCTTGTACAGGGTGAGAGCGGGCACCACCTCGACGTTCCAGACGCCGGGCGAGGTGAGCACGCTGAAGGTACCGTCGGCGTTGGTGTTGGAGTCCTCGAGGTTCGCCGGCGCCACACCTGCCGCGTTCTTGAGTCGGATATTGGTGAAGGCCACGCCCGCACCGTTCGCATCCACGACCCGACCCGTGAGGTACTTACCGAAGGGCAGCACCGCATTGAGGATCACGTTGGTCTCTTACCGAAGGGCAGCACCGCATTGAGGATCACGTTGGTCTCGATGCGCATGTTCAGGTAGATGCCCTGGAAGATGTGCGCTCCCTGTGGGGGCTTGAAATAGACGTCGTAGCGCCCGTTCGGGATGGTCATGCTGTAGGTGCCGTTCGCGAGCGTGGAATCGTTCGTGTTGGGCACGTTCAGCCCCGTCACGCGATCGATGACGTCGATGTCGCACGGGTACATGGGCTGTCCGTCGGCGCGCAGGATGGTGCCGGAGATGGACGCCGCCGACACCGGGCCGGCCAGGCACAGTGCCGCGAGGGTGAGCAGGATCGGAAGCTTCACGTGGGGTCTCTCTCTCGGAGCGGGTCGCGCATGGCAGGGACCACGAGCGACTCCGGTGGGTGTGCAGGGAACCTCGACCGGTCACGGCCGGTCTCTCCACCA
>JBEGJG010000319.1:0-2953 GCA_041184705.1 Candidatus Eiseniibacteriota bacterium | reverse complement strand
GCTGCTGCTGCGGGCCGAACCGCGCGAGTTGTGGGCGCGTCTGGGCGACCCCGCGGTGCACGAGGCGTTGCGACTGAGTCTCGTGACGAGCGCGTGCGCCACCGTGCTGGTGGTGGTGTGCGGCACGCCGCTGGCTTGGGCGCTCGCCCGTCGCGAGTTCCGCGGCAAGCGCGCGTTGGAGGTGCTGGTGGACCTGCCCATGCTGGTGCCGCCCACCGTGGCGGGACTCGCCCTGTTGCTGGCGTTCGGTCGCATGGGGCTGGCCGGCGAGGCGCTGGCGGCGTTCGGCGTGTCGCTGCCGTTCACGACCGCGGCGGTGGTGATGGCGCAGGCGTTCATGGCGACCCCGCTGTTCGTGAACGCCGCGCGCGCCGGTTTCGAGGGAGTGGACGACGCGCTGCTCGAGACCGCCGCCACGTTGGGCGCGGGACCCGCGCGACGCTTCGTGCGCGTGGTGCTGCCGCTCGCCGCCCCGTCGCTGCTCGCGGGCACCGCACTGGCCGCCGCGCGCGCGCTGGGTGAGTTCGGCGCCACCATCACGTTCGCGGGCAACCTGGAAGGCGTCACGCGCACCATGCCGCTGGCGGTGTACCTGGCGCTGCAGTCCGACCTCGATCGGGCCGTGCTGCTCGCGTTGGTGTTGCTGATCGCCGCGGCACTGCTGCTGTTCGCACTGCGCACCGTGCGACCGTTCGGACGTGGAGGACGCGATGCTCGACGTTGACGTGTCCTGTACGCGCGGCACGTTCCGACTCGAGGCCGCGTTGCGCGCCGAGCCCGGGCGCGTCACGGCGATCGTGGGGCCGAGCGGCGCGGGCAAGTCCACGCTGCTGCGCGTGGTCGCGGGTCTGGAGTCGCCCGTGCGCGGCCACGTGACCGTGGACGGTGCCGCGTGGACCGACGCGGCCTCCGCGACGTGGCGAGACCCCGAGCACCGCGCGGTGGGTTGGGTGCCGCAGGACCTCGCGCTCTTCCCCCACCTTTCGGTGCGCGACAACGTGGCGTTCGGTGTGCCGGGCCCGCGCGAGGACCGGCGCGTGCGGGCCGAGGCGCTGCTCGAGCGGTTCGCGGTCGGGGATCTCGCCGATCGCGCCGTGGGCACGTTGTCGGGCGGACAGCGTCAGCGCGTGGCGTTGGCGCGTGCGCTCGCGCGCGATCCGCGCGTGCTGCTACTCGACGAGCCGCTCGCGTCGCTCGATCCCGACACGCGCGCTCGCGTACGCGACGAGTTGCGCGAGTCGCTGGTCTCGCTCGCGTGCGTGACGCTGCTGGTGACGCACTCCCCCGACGAGGCGCTGCGACTGGGCGACGACCTGCTGGTGCTGGAGTCCGGGCGCGTGACGCAGCGCGGACCGGTGCGTTCGTTCGCGGACGATACCGGGGCCGGATGGGCGGCCGGATTCCTGCGCGCCAGACCCGCGGAGCGTTAGCCCTTCACCGTCCAGCCGCGCTTGGCGAGCAGGGGCCGCACGCGGTCGCGCACGTCGCCCGCCAACTCGACCGAACCCTCGCGCACCGTGCCCCCCACCCCGCAAGCGCGCTTGAGGGTGGTGGCCAGCTCGTCGAGGAACGCCTGGTTGCGCGGCAGCCCGTCCACCACCGTGACCGTCTTGCCGCCCCGTCCCGCGCGCTCCATGCGCAGCTTGGCCGTGATGCGGTCGGGCACGGCGTCGGCCTGCGTGCCCGGCTTGGAGCAGCGGCAGTCCTTGTCGGGCCAGCCGCAACCCGGGCAGACCCGGCCGACGCCGGTGGAGTACACGATGCGCGAGGACATGGCGGCATGGAACGCGGCGCGAGGGCGGGCGTCAAGGGGCGTGCAACGACCGCGGCCCCGTCCGAGTGTGCCGGACGGGGCCGCGATGGAGGTGGAACGCGATCAGGACTTGCGCTGGCGCATGATCTCGGACTCGCGCTTGCGGGCCCAGTCGTCGAGCGAGCGCACCCAACCCGGGGGCGGCTTGACCGCGAAGTCCTTGGCGGTGGCCACGCGGCCCTCGAGCAGCAGCTCCTTGGGCTGGTGGTAGGTGCCGAAGCACCAGTCCGCCACGGGCAGACCGAAGAAGCCCGAGATGGCCTCGTTGGCGCCCACGTTGGCGTGATGGAAGTGGTGGAACCCGTAGATGGAGGTCCACATGCGGCCGAACACCGGGTGCTCGACGGCGCCCTTCCACCACTCGTACGGCAGGTGCTCGATGGCGTGCAGGATCTCGTAGAGCATCATGGAGAACGTGATCGCCGCGTAGCCGGCGAGCATCACCGGCATGGAGGGCAACAGCAACTGCACGCCCACGAGCAGCGGCGTGAAGAACGCCCAGAACCCCATGGTGGCGTACCACGGGAACGCGGAGTCCTCGTACTGGTCGGCGCCCATGATGGGATAGCGGTTGAGCACGAAGCGGTCGGAGCCCTGCGCGACCGGCTGCAGCTTGATGGGCGTGAGGCCGTGGTGGTTACGGTGCGCGCGCACGAAGCGCACGAGGACCGGGCTCACGAGGCCGTGCAGCACGTAGCGGTGGAAGCCCCACTCGAAGAAGCACATGACCATGTGCATGGCGAGGAAGCAGGCGATGAACGCGCCGGGGCCGGCCGCGAGCAGCAGGCGATGAACGCGCCGGGGCCGGCCGCGAGCTGCTGCTCCCACACACCCGGCAGGCCGAAGCGGAACAGCGCGACGAGTCCCGCGATCTGGGCCAGGACCTGCACGCTGAACCAGAAGATGGAGAACTTCTCGTGATCGCCGCCCGGAGCCACGGGCTCGACGCCGGCCGGGGTGTTGTCGGGGGTGCCTGCGGCGGAACCGGCTGCGGACGCGGCCGCACCCATGTGGTCCTCGGCTGCGGGCGGGTGCTCGATAAGGGTCACGACTGGTGCTCCTTGGGCAGGACGGTGGCCAGTCCGACCTGGGGGTGAGCTGCGAATCGCTGACGGCCGAGCGCCGAGCGGCGGCTGCGAC
>JBEGJG010000318.1:0-2662 GCA_041184705.1 Candidatus Eiseniibacteriota bacterium | reverse complement strand
CACCGGCGCGCGCCGCGGCCCGCACCGGTGGGCCCACGCCCGAGCCCACGCCCGCGCTGCGCGAGCGCTGGGCGCGACACCGCTGGCCCGGCAACGTGCGGGAACTCGCGCACGCGTGCGCCTACGCGGTGCTGGTCGCGGGTGCGCGCGGCCGCGTGGACGTGGAGCACTGGCCCGAGCCTCTGCTGCTCGAGCCCACCGACGCGGCCGGCGACCTGCACGCTGAGACGCGAGCGCTCGAGCGGCGCCGCCTGGCCGAGGCGCTCGTGCGCACGCACGGGAACCGTACCGCCGCCGCGCGCGCGCTGGGGCTGTCGCGCCAGGGGTTCCTGCAGAAGATGAGGCGGCACGGGCTGGATGCGCGCGCCACGCTTGACGATGGCGGGGTCGCTGTCTAGCGTGGCCGCGGCATCGTCGTGCCTGTGCGCGGCGACCGGAATCGGTGTCGGGCCGCGATGGCAAGGGAGGACCGCGTGGCGAAGAAGCTGCTCAGGATCGGTCTCGTGGGCGTGGGTTCGGCCGCGCAGGTGAATCACCTGCCGGCGCTCAAGAAGCTCGACGGTGTCGAACTGGTCGCGCTCTGCGACCGGGACTCCGAGAAGGCCGAGCGCGTCGCTCAGCGCTTCGGCGTGCCTCAAGCGTACGCTCGCTTCGAGGACCTGTTGGCCGACGAGACGATCGACGCGGTGGACATCACCACGCCCAACTACCTGCACGCGCCCATGGCCGAGGCGGCGCTCGAGGCCGGCAAGCACGTGTTGTGCGAGAGGCCGCTCGCGCGCAGCCTCACCGAGGCGAACGCCATGGCCAAGGCGGCGCGCAAGGCCGACCGCCTTCTCATGTGCGCGCTGCAGCACCGTTTCCGCCCCGACGCGCAGTTGCTGCGCAAGTTCGTCGAGAAGGGCGACCTCGGTGGCATCTTCCTCGCCAAGGCGGGTTGGCTGCGGCAGCGCACCGAATGGGACTCCGAGGAGTGGCGCGAGCAGAAGCGCGAGTCCGGGGGCGGTGTGGTGCTCGATCTCGGCTTCCAGACGATCGACCTCGCGCTCTGGGTGCTCGGCAACCCGCAGGTGGAGTCGGTGACCGCCAGCGTCCACCGCACGCGCAAGGGCGCGGTCGAGGACTCCGCGACGGCGTTCCTGCGGCTCGCCTCGGGGGCCACGCTCACGCTCGAGCTCACCTGGGGCCTGCTCATGGAGAAGGAGTTCCAGTACCTCAACCTGTTCGGGGCCGGTGGCGCCGCGCTGCTCAACCCGTTCCGGGTGCACAAGGGCATGCACGGCACGCTCGTGAACGTGACGCCCGAACTGGAGCCCTCGCGCAACCAGTACAGGCAGTCCATGGAGGCGCAGTTGCAGCACTTCGCCGATGCGCTCCGCGGGGGTCGCCATGCCATGGGGCTCGCCGAGGAGATCCTGCCGGTGATGGAGCTCATGGACGCCATCTACAAGAGCGCCGAGACGGGCAAGGAAGTGAAGGTCGGCTAGTGCCCGGTCCGGGCCGCTCCGCGTACCTGCTCGCCGCCGCGTCGGGCCTCGTGCTCGGCGCGGCGTTCCTGCCCGGGGTGCCCGGTGCGCTCGCGTGGGCGGGTTTCGTGCCGTTGCTGCTCGCGCTCGAACGGCGCGTCGCGGACGGCACGCCGCGGTCGTGGTTCGCCACCGGTTACGTCGGTGGGGCCGTCTTCTTCCTCGTGGGCACGCACTGGATCGCGCTCATGAACGACGCCGCGCTCACCATCGGTTGGCTCAAGTACCTGGGGTGGGTGCTCGGTGCGCTCTACCTGGCCTTGTTCTGGGCGGTGGCGGCCTGGGGTGCGGGTTGGTTGTCGCGCCGTTCGGGTTGGCCGGTCCGTTGGACGTTCGTGCCCGTCATGGTGGTGGTCGAGGAGTGGCGTGGCTCGGGCGATCTGGGGTTCCCGTGGTTCCAGCCCGGGTACACCCAGCACGAGGTGCTGGCCGTCCTGCAGTTGGCCGCGCTCGGTGGGGTGACGCTCGTCACCGCATGGTTGCTCGTGCTCAACGCCGCCACGCTCGGTCTGTGGCGGGCCCGCTCGGCGCGAGCGTTGGCCGTGGTCGCGCTGGTGCTCGGGATCCCGGTGGGCTGGGGCGCATGGGTGTTGCGCGAGCGGACCGAGCCCGCGGGACCGCTCATCGCGCTGGTGCAGGGCAACATCCCGGGCGAGCGCAAGTGGTCGGGCAACCACACCGCCGAGATCCTCGGGACGTTCGTCTCGCTCTCGGATTCGGTGGGTCTCGTGGACCGGCCACGGCTGGTGGTGTGGCCCGAGACCGCGACCGGATCGTACGTCCGACGCGTGCCCGAGCAGACCGTCGCGGTCGGTCGGCTCGCCGCGCGCATCGGTGCCCCGGTGTACATGGGGACGGCGCATTACACGTGGGGCGACGATGGTCGTCCGGTGGTGTGGAACGCCGCGGCCGGTTGGAACCCGAACGGCACGCTCACGCCCACCTACGCCAAGCGCCATCTCGTCCCGTTCGGTGAGCGTGTGCCGTTCCAGAGCTGGTTCCCGGCACTCGGGCGGCTCGAGTTGGGGCAGGCCGAGTGGGCGCCGGGCGAGGGGCCGGTCCTGTTCGACGGACCCGACGGGAACCCCATGAGCATGCTCATCTGCTTCGAGTCCATCTTCCCCGACCTCGCACGT
>JBEGJG010000317.1:0-2662 GCA_041184705.1 Candidatus Eiseniibacteriota bacterium | reverse complement strand
GTGGACGAGGTCTCGATCAGTCGGCGCGAGGCCAACCTGCCGCCGCGCGTCGAGGACCTGTCGGTGGCCGCGCAGGGTCGGGACTTCCGCGAGGGCGGCATGTCGAGCCGCACCGAGAGCGTCACGCAGACGCTGCCGAGCGGGCAGAAGGTCGAGTACTCGGCGACCATCCCCGCCGGGGGCAAGGCGCTGCGCGAGATGCCGCTGTGGGCGCGCGGACTGCGCACGATGCAGTGGCGCGGCGTGGACCCCAACGGCGACGTGTTGCGCTACGCGGTCGAGGTGCGACGCGAACCCGAGGGTCCGTGGATCCGGATCGCCCGCGACCTCGAGGTCTCGCTGCTCACGTGGAACACCGACACGTTCGGCGATGGTCGCTATCGGGTCCGCGTGATCGCGAGCGACGAGGAGGGCAACCCCATCGGCGAGGGTCTCACCGGCGAATCGTGGAGCGAGGCGTTCCGCGTGGACAACACCGCGCCCGAGGTGCTGACGCTCGAGGCCGTGCACACGAAGGACGGGGTGCGCGTGACGGGGCGGGCCCGCGACGGGCAGGGATGGTTGTTGCGCCTCGACCTGTCCACCGACGACGGGCCGTGGCGTCCGGTCTCGCCGACCGGTGGCATCGCCGACACCGGCACGCTCGAGTTCGCCGTCACGTTGCCGCGGCTCGAGCCCGGTGCGCACCTCGTGTCGTTGCGAGCGGTGGACGCCGCCGGCAACTCCGCCACCCGCGCCGTGCAGGTCACCGTGCCCGTGCGCCGATGACCACGCCCGCCACCGCGACGCTCGCGCACGGCCCGCGCCTCCGGCTCGCGCTGGAGCCGGTCGCGCTGGCGCTGCTGCTCGCGGCGGTGACCTCGCAGTGGGGTCGGCTCGAGGACTGGCGGGCCGGACTCGGTTCCTTCCAGATGCTCGCGGCGGTGGCCTTCGTCGCGTATCTGCTCGCCGTGGGGCGACGCGCACAGTGGCGCCTGCTGCCACGCGGGGGCGCGTTCGTGGTGCTGGTGGCGTTCACGCTGCGCATGGGCGTGTTGCCCGTCACCCCCACGCTCTCGGACGACGTGTACCGGTACGCGTGGGAGGGGCGGGTGCTGGCCGCAGGGGAGAACCCGTGGGCGCTGCCCCCGGACTCACCCGCGCTCGCCGCGCTGCGCGACGACGAGGTGCATCCCCGCATCAACCATCCGCATCTCGCCGCGATCTACCCGCCGTTCACGATCGCCGGCTTCGCGCTCGTGGCCCAGGCCTCGTACACCCTGCTGGCGTTCAAGGGCTGGGTGCTGCTGCACGACCTCGCGCTCTGCATCCTGCTCGCGGTCTGGTGCGCCGCGCGCGGCCGGTCCGCGTGGGACTCGCTCGTGTACGCGTGGAACCCGCTCGTGGTCGCCGAGTACGCGGGCTCCGGACACTTCGACCCGACCGCGTTGTTCTGGTTCGCGGCCGCCCTGTTCTGGGCCGAGACGCGCCCCCGACGTTCCGCCACCTCGGGGCTGGCCGCGGTGATGGGCAAGCTCGTGGCGCTGCCCGCATGGCCGTTCCTGGTCCGGCACTGGCCCACGCGCGTGCGCTGGGGGGCCAGCGCGCTCCTCGCCGTGGGGCTCGCGGGATACCTCGCGCTCACCTGGGGCCCGCACTCCGGGTTCGCCGCGTTCGCGAGCACGTGGCGTCACAACGAGGCGTTGTTCGGTCCGCTCGCCGCACTCACGGGGGATCGCACCGCGCGCATCGTCGTGGCGTTCGCACTGCTCGCCCTGCTGGTCGTCCTGCTCAAGCGGGGCGTGCCCACGCTGGACGGCGTGCGCACCATGATGCGCACCGGACTCCTGCTGGGCCCCGTCGTGCACCCGTGGTACCTGGGCTGGGTGCTGGTCCTCGAACCGCACCGACCCTCGTGGCCGTGGCTCCTGCTCTCGGGCACCGTGCTGTTGTCGTACGGTGTCGGGGCACCGCCCGCCGAGGGCGGGGCGTGGCATCCGGGTCCGATCGTCCGACTCGTCGAGTACGGGGTGCCCGTGCTGCTCGCCATCGTCCTCCACCTCCTCCGCCTGCGGGAACGCCGTGTACGAACCCCTCATTGAGGCCGCTCGTCGTCACACCGACGGGGCGCGCACGCTCGCCGACGTCCGCACGCTCGCGCGCTTCCATCGCATCCAATCCACGCCGGGCTACGACGAGGCCGCGCGCTGGCTGCTGGGGGCGCTCGATGCCGCGGGGCTCGCGGCGGAGTCGCGCGAGGTGGCGGCCGACGGCTCCACGCGTCATCTCGGGTTTCCCATGCCCGAGGGTTGGCGCTGCCGCTCCGCGCGCGCCACGCTTCATCACCGCGGGGGTACCGAGGCGGTGGCGGACTTCGCGACCGCACCGCTGTCCATCGTGCAGCGCAGCGCCTCGGGTCGCGGGCGCTGGCCCGTGGTGGTGATCGACTCCCCGAGCGAGCTCGCTCACACCGACGTGCGAGGCCGTGTGGTGCTCACCTCCGGACCCGCGCAGCGCATGCACGAACTCGCGGTGGTCGAGCACGGGGCGGTCGGGCTCGTGTGCGACGGCCGCCGACTCATGCCTCCGGTCCGCACCGCGGAGCACGACCTCGATCTGCAGGGACTCAGCGGTCGCCCGCAGCGGCGTCAGCAGGACGGTGAGCTCCTCGCGGTGGTACCCG
>JBEGJG010000316.1:0-2662 GCA_041184705.1 Candidatus Eiseniibacteriota bacterium | reverse complement strand
CCCTGCGCGACGGGCAAGGGCAGCATGGCCAGGGACGGCAGCAGGCGCGGCCCGAGCTGCATGGAGAACACCGCCGAGGCGTAGGCGCCCACCGCCATGAACCCGGCGTGCCCGATCGAGAACTGGCCGGTGAAGCCGTTCACGAGGTTGAGCGACACCGCCAGTACGATGTTGATGCCGATGAGCGTGAGGACCTGGAAGTGGTACGGGTTCATGAGCTGCGGCAGCGTGGAGTGCAGCGCCACGAGGACGACGATCGCCGCGAGCGGACCGAGCAGTCGCTTCATGTCAGACCTTCTCCGCGACGGCCTTGCCGAAGATGCCGGCGGGTCGCACGAGCAGGATGACGATGAGCAGCACGAACGCGATGGCGTCGCGGTAGGTCGGCGACAGGTAGCCGGTGACGAGCACCTCGGCCACGCCCATGACGAGCCCGCCCACGACGGCGCCCGGGATGTTGCCGATGCCGCCCAGCACCGCGGCCACGAACGCCTTGAGCCCGGGCAGGATGCCCATGTAGGGCTCGATCTTGGGCGACTGCAGGGCGACCAGCACGCCGGCGGCGGCCGCGAGCGCGGAGCCGATCATGAACGTGAAGGTGATGATGCGGTCCACCGAGATGCCCATGAGCGAGGCGGCCATGTGGTTGTGCGACACCGCCTGCATGGCCTTGCCCACCTTGGTGAACAGCACGAGCCACCGCAGCGCGAACATGAGCCCGAACGACACGACCAGCACGATGAGCTGCTGGTTCGAGAGCACCACGCCCATGCCGAGCGGGATGTTGCGGGCCTCGACGATCTGCGGGAAGAACCGCGGGCTGGCCCCGAACAGCAGCACACCGCCGTTCTCGATCAGCAGCGAGACGCCGATCGCGGTGATGAGCGCGGACAGGCGGGGCGACTTGCGCACCGGCTTGTACGCGAGGCGCTCGATCACCATGCCGATGATCGCGCACAGGAACATGCTGGTGAGCAGCACCAGCATGGCCTTGATCGGGCTGGGGTCCTCGGCCGCATGGAACCAGCGCGACGCGAACAGGCCCATGAACGCGCCGAGCATGTACACGTCACCGTGCGCGAAGTTGATGAGCCTGAGGATGCCGTACACCATCGTGTAGCCGAGCGCGATGAGTGCGTACACGCTGCCCCACGTGATGCCGTTCACCAGCTGTTGGAGGAACTCGCTCATGGTGTGGCGACGGGCCGCGGGGACATGCCCACGGCCCGTCAGGCCCCCGTTCGTGCTACGGGTTGATGGCGGTGTTGAAGACCTTCTGGCCGCCCTTGATCTCGAGCACCATGGCCGGCTTGCTCGCGTTGCGCTGGGCATCGAGCGTGATCACGCCGGTGACGCCGGGGAAGTCCTTCGTGCCGTTGATGAGGTCGCGCAGCTTCGCGGTGGCCGCCTTGCGCTCCGGCGTGCCGGCCTTCGACGAACCCAGCGCGGCGAAAGCGGCCGGATCCTGCGCGGCGAGCGTCTTGAGGTGCGAGAACAGCACCTTCGCGGCGTCGTAGGCGAGCCCGCCGATGGCGTCGGGCTGCTTGCCGAACTTCTCCTGGTAGCTCTTGAGGAAGCCCTGCAGCATCGGGTCGGGGTTGTCGGCGGCGAAGTGGTTCGAGTAGTAGCTGCCGTTCATGGCGTCCCCGCCGATCGCGATGAGCTGGTCGCTCTCCCAGCCGTCGCCACCGAGCAGCGGGCAGGTGAGCCCGAGCTCGCGCGCCTTGCGGGCGATGAGACCGACCTCGGTGTAGTAGCCCGGCGCGAAGATGGCGTCGGGGTTCTGGGCCTTGATCGCCGTGAGCTGGGCGCTGAAGTCCTGGTCGCCCGCCGTGTACGCCTGCTCGACCACGATCTTGCCGCCGAGCGCGGTGAACGCCTCGGAGAAGAACTGCGTGAGGCCGACCGAGTAGTCGCTCTTCACGTCCTTGAGCACGGCGACGCGCTTGAGACCGAGGTTCTGGGCCGCGAACTTGGCCATCACCGTGCCCTGGAACGGGTCGATGAAGCACATGCGCGAGATGTAGTCGCCGGTCTCGGTGACCTTGGGGTTCGTGGACGAGGGCGAGATCATGGGCACGCCGGCGCCCTGGCAGACCGGAGCGGCCGCGATGGACCGCGACGAGGCGACCTCACCGAGCACCGCGATCACCTGATCCTGGTTCACGAGCTTCTGCACCACGGTCACGGCCTCCTCGGCCTTGCCCTGGTCGTCCTCGACCACGGTGCGCACCGGCAGTCCGCCGATCTTGCCACCCTCGGCCGCGACGAGCTCGGCGAGCGCCAGTTCGACGCCGTCCCGCGTGGACTCGCCGAACGTGGCATCGCTGCCCGTGAGCGACCCGTAGACGCCGATGCGGAGCTCGTCGGTACCGGACTGCCCCTTGCCGCAACCGACGGCGAGGAACGCGACGACCGAAGCGACGGTGACCAGCAGACCGTGGCGGAGCTTCATGGGATCCCCTCTCGGGTGAGGTGCGCCACAGGGACGGGGTGCTCGTGGACGGGGGTCCGGGAGCGTTCCGGGGCGCGGGCGGTGGATGGCGCGAACGCGTGAGCGGTGGAGAGTTAGCACGCCCCCCTGCCCCCCGCAACCTCGACCACGCGCGGTGGACGCGGTCGCGCAGCGGGTGCTAGCGTCCCCGGCATGGCCCTCACCGAC
>JBEGJG010000315.1:0-2666 GCA_041184705.1 Candidatus Eiseniibacteriota bacterium | reverse complement strand
GAACCTCGAGGGAAGCGTGGAGTGGAGGGTGCCGATGGGCACGACCGCGTGGGGACGCGACGCGAGGAGCCTACACCCCTCCACGACGGCGTGCACACGTTCGCACGCGCGAACGCGGGCTCAGTGGCGCGAGCCGTCCGTGCCCGTCGCGGGCGTGGCACCGGGCGTGGCGGTGGCGGTGGCGGCGTTCGTGCCGCCGGCCAGCGTGCTGTCGGCGGTCGAGGCCGGACGCTCGACCTCGAGCACCTCGGCGTTCGAGAGCAGACCGCGGTTCTGCAGCCCCGCGAGCGCGTAGTCGGCCAGCTCCTGAGTGGCGAAGCGACCCAGGCGCAACTCGGCGCGTCCATCGCGCGCCCCGACCACGCGCATCTCGTGCGAGAGCAGGCGGGCCAGGTGATCGCGCTCGGCGCGCGCCATGTCGCGCGTGCCGAAGCGACCGACCACGATGGTGAACTCGGTGAGCGGGGGCGGTGTAGGAGTGACCGGTGCGGGCACGATGACGGTGGGCGGCTCGGGCACCGACGGCGCGGGTGCGGTGCGGTTCGCCTCGGCTGAGCGCGACGGGAACGCGCTGCGCACCACGTCGCGCTGCGTCCAGCCGATCGCCACGAGCAGCGCAACGGCGGCGATCGCCACGACGGGGCCCGCGAACGCGGGGCGCGCGCCGCGCGCCGCAGGGGCCGACGGAGCGGGGCGAGGAGCGGCGCGGCGCGAGGTCGTGTGCGGGGTCTCGTCGTGCGCGGACGCCGACGCGTCCTTGGAACGATCGAACGCTGCCGCATCCTCGGCATGACCGAACGCGGCCGCGTCCTTGGAACGACCGAACGCGGCCGCGTCCTCGGCATGACCGAACGCGGCCGCGTCCTCGGCGTTCACGCGCGCGAGCAGTTCGGCCTCGTCGAGCGAGGCGGCGGGAGCGGACGGCACGCCGATGCGGATGCTGCCCGCACCGCCGAAGCGCTCGAGCCAGTCCTTCGCGCGCTCGTTGTGCGGGCGCGTGTCGAGTTCGGGCGGGGTCCAGTCGGGCTCGGCGTGGCGCGCATCGCGCGGTGCGCTGCCCGTGGGACGCGTCGGCTCGTGCGTGGACGACGTGTTCGCGGGGACGCTGTGAGGCGGCGGTGTCGCGCTCGCGTTCGTGACGGTCCGCGCGTTGGCGGCCACGACCCTCACGTCGTCGGATGCGTTCGTCGTGTTCGTCGCGACCGGCGTGGGTGCCACGGTCGCGACCGGCGTCGCGGGTGCGCCCTCGGGTTCATGCGACGAGGGTTCGTAGGGTGCGTGCTCGGTGCCTCGACCCGTGCGCACCACGCGCACGGCCTGACGCACGTGCTCCGTGGAGACGGGGCCGGTGCCGGCGCGGCGAAGGGCTTCGGCGGCGATCGCCTCGACCGTGCCGATGAGGCCCAGGGCCTCCTGATGGATGTCGCGGCAGGCCTTGCGCGAGAACCGCGCCTCGCCTTGCGTGTGGTCGCTGCCGAGTCGCGTGAGCAGGTACTCGCGCGTGTCCTCGGGCGTGAGACGTGCGAGCGTCACCTGCAGCGAGACCTGCGCGCGCACGTCGGCCAGCGCGGGCGAGGCGAGTCGCAGCGGCAGCAGGGGCGAGCCCACCAGCAGGACCTCGAACGGCACGTCGGCCGAGCGGATCCCACGAGCGATGCGTTCGAGCTCGAGCAACTGCGCGTCGTCGAGACGGTCGGCGTCGTCGGCGATGACCAGCCCCACGCGTTGCTCGGCACACGCGAGGCGAACGGCCTCGACGAGGCGCGCGGTGCGCTCGCTCGGCGAGTCGGTGTGACGCGTCGAGCCACCGAACAGCGCGCACAGGACGTCGGTCACGTCGTTCGCGAGCGGGGCGGGGTCGGGCAGGACCACCGGGGCGCTGCGTCCCCCCATGCGATCGATCCACTCGCCCGCGAGCCAACTGCGACCCGACCCGGGATCGCCCGTGAGCAGCACGAACGGCGCGCGCGCACCGAAGTCCTGCACCAGACGCGGCAGCGTGGCGCGCGCGGGTGCGGTGGTGACGAACGGATGCGTGGGTCGGCTCGGTTCGGCGGTCATGTGTGTGAGCGTGCGGCGCGCGCCCGACGACGGTCCGTCGAGCGCGCGAAGGAGGTGTACGAGGGGAACCGCATCAGCGCGACGCGTTGCCCGGGATGCTCTCGACCAGCGCCTCCGTGACGATGCCGCGCGACAGCAGGCGGTCGGCTTCGGCTTCGGCCTCGGTCTCGGTGGTGAACTCGCCCACGTACACGCGCCACATGCGCGCGCTCTCGGGGCCCATCGCCTTGACGCGTGCGCTCAGTCCGGTGCGCCGCGTGATCTCGCGGGCGCGCTGCTGTGCGCGGTCCTGGAACAGGAACGTGCCCACCGACAAGCGGAACGCCGGCACCGGCAGGTCCACGGCCGGTCGCGCGGCTGCGGGCGTGACCGTGGTGGTGACGGGTTCGGGCGTGGTGGCGGGGGCCTCGGTGACCGTGGCCTCCTCGGTGGTGGGAGCGGGTGCGATCGGTGCGGGAGCGCCCGCCACGGGCACCGGCGTGGCGCCGGGCCACGGCGCGACGACGTACCGCGCAGGCTCGAGCGCGCTGTCCACCGGGTTCGGCGCGGGCGCGACGGCGACCGGTGGCGTGCTCACCGCGGGACGACCCGACGGCAGCGTGTAC
>JBEGJG010000314.1:0-2683 GCA_041184705.1 Candidatus Eiseniibacteriota bacterium | reverse complement strand
ACCGCCACCGATGCGGCCGGCTGCACGGCGACGATCGAGCACCTCGTGGACGTGTACGCGACGGTGCCGCTCTCGACCGTGCGCGCCGTGTCCCTGGGTCAGGCGCTCACCAGCGCGCGCTCGCGCGTGACGGTGCCGTTCACCTATTCGCGCGGGGAGAGCGACAGCGTGCGTGGCGTGACGGTCTCGTTCCAGACCGACCCCACGCGTGTCGCCCTGAACGACTCGATGACCGCGGCCATCCGTCTCGGGGACTGGACCGCGGGGCACCTGAACACCAACCTCCAGATCGTCGAGGACGGCCCCGGGGCCTGGACGGTGGACGTCATCCTGCTCGGTGAGCCGTGCGGCATCACCACCGGTGGCACGTTGTTCACCGTGGACCTGACCTCGGTCGGTCCGGACGGTCCGGCGCCGATCGTGGTGACGCGCGTGAAGGCTCGCGACTGCGCCAATCTGCCGGTGCCGGTGCGCGCCGGCGCGATCGACTCGCTCCGCGTGCAGAACACGGACCTCGTGCTCACGCCGGCGACGTTGCCCAACGGCGAGGTCGGCACGGCCTACTCGGTGACGCTGGGCGCGTCGAACGCGCGCACGCCGCTCACGTTCGCGTTCGCCGGGGGGACGTTGCCGCCGGGGCTCGCGCTGTCCGCTTCGGGGGCGGTGACCGGCGTGCCCGCGGCGACCGGGGCTTACACGTTCACGGTCTCGGCCGCGGATGCGGACAGCGTGCCGGGCCAGCGCACCTACGTGCTCAACGTGACCTGTCCGGTGCTCGTGCTCGATCCCACGCTGCTCACCGACGCGCGCGTCGGCGCCGTGTACGCCGACTCGATCGCGGTGCTGAACGGCATCGGTCCGTTCTCGTTCACCGTCTCCGAGGGTGCGCTCCCGAGCGGTCTCAGCCTTTCCCCGACCGGCGGACTGTCCGGTGTGCCGACGACGACGGGCTTCCACGTCTTCACGCTCTCGGCCACGGGCGCGTCGGGTTGCACCGGGGACGCGACCTACACGATCACCGTGTTCGCGGACTCGGCCGTCTCGCGCGTCGTGCCCCGCACGCAGGGGCTCTGCCTCACGCCCTCGAACCCGTGCGTCACGGTGCCGTTCGTCTACGAACGGGCCGACACCCTGCCCGCGCGCCTCGTGCACGTGGAGTTCGAGCTCGACCCGCGATTCGCCCTCTGCACGCCGGCCTCGCCGTACGCCAGCATCCGCGAGGGCGCGTGGGCGGGCGCAGCGAGCACGGCGTTCCAGGTGATGTCGCTCGGGGCCAATCGCTACGGCGTGGACCTGGCGATCCTGGGTGAGCCGTGCGGGCCCGACACGACCGTCGTGCTGTTCACCGTTGACGTCGCTGCGGTCGGCGGCGACGGCGTGGGGGACATCGTGGTCACCGATGCGCGCGTGCGCGACTGCGACAATCAGCCGATCGCGGTCGAGCCCAGCGCGACCGCCACGCTCGTGGTGACGAGCGTGGCGCCGCCCGCGATCGCCGACCTCTCCGCGACGCGTGTGACGTCGGGCAACGGCACCTCGGGTCGCATCGGCCTGCTGTTGTCGTGGACCCCGCCGCTCGAGGGCGTGGTGTCCGTGTACCGTGCACCGTTCGGCAGCTATCCCGAGTACGACGATGCCGGTGGCGTGACGCCCGACTCCGCGCTCGCGCCCGGTGCGCCGTGGACGTTGGTGTCGGCCGCCGCGAGCCCGGGGCTCGTGGATCAGCCGCCGGTGCGTGGGGTGTGGCACTACGTCGCGTTCGTGACGGACTCGTGCCAGCTGCGCTCCGCACCCTCGAACCGCACGCCCGGTCGCCCGAACTACCATCTCGGTGACGTGAGCGACGGTGCGGTGCGCGGTCAGGGCGACAACCGCATCCGGATCGAGGACGTGTCGTTGCTCGGTGCCCACTACGGGCGCACGGGCGCTGCGATCGCGGCCGCGAACGTGGCGTACCTGGACGTGGGTCCCACGGAGGACGGGACCCCGAACAGCCGTCCGCTGACGGACGATGTGATCGGGTTCGACGACCTCATGCTGTTCTCGCTCGGCTACGAGGTGGTGTCCTCGCCCGCGACGCGTGCGCGCCCCGCGACGACCACCGAGGGCGGCGAAGCCACGGAGTCGTTCGAGGTGGTGGCTCCTTCGCGGGTCGCCGCTGGCGACGAGGTGGTGGCCGAACTGCGACTCGACGCGCGCGGCGGACTGCAGGGCTTCGCCGTGCGGCTGGCGTGGGACGAGGGCGTACTGGAACCGATCGGGTCCGAGTCCGGTGGTCTGGTCGAGTCCCAGGGCGGCGTGACGTACCTGCCCACCCACGGCGCCGCCGACGCGGCCCTGTTGGGTGTGGGCGATCTCGGATTCACCGGTTCGGGCGTGGTGGCGCGTCACCGGTTCCGCGCGCGCCGCGACGGCGACCCGGCGGTTCGCATCGCGAAGGTGGACGCCCGCGACGCCGCGAACCGTGCGGTGCCCGAGTCCCGACTGGGCGTATCACGCGTGCCCGCGCCGCCGACGAGCACGGTGCTCATGTCCCCGGCGCCCAACCCCGCGCGAGGGGCCGCGAACCTCGCGTTCGGCCTGGCGCGTCGCGGCCCGGTCGAGTTGACGGTGCTCTCGGTGGACGGCCGCCGCATCCGCACGCTGGCGACCGGTGTGCAAGAGGCTGGGGACTACCGCGTGT
>JBEGJG010000313.1:0-2694 GCA_041184705.1 Candidatus Eiseniibacteriota bacterium | reverse complement strand
CGAGGCCGCCGAGGACCTGCTCGATCCCGCGACGTGGCGGTTCGACCCCAACGACCGGTTGTTCCTCGAGGTGCTGCGCGACGCCAAGCGCGCGGGGTTCCGCGTCATCATGGACGGCGTGTTCAACCACGTCGGCACGCGGCACCCGGCGTTCCGCGATGTGCGCGAGAAGGGGCCCGCGAGCCGGTACGCGGACTGGTTCGAGGTCGAGTCCTGGGAGCCGTTCGCCTACCGCGGCTGGTTCGGACACGGGTCGCTGCCGCAGTTCCGCAAGGACGACGAACACGGCATCGCGAGCGAGTCGCTGCGTCGCCACCTGTTCGACGTCACGCGCAGGTGGATGGACCCCGATGGCGACGGCGACCCCTCGGATGGTGTGGACGGCTGGCGGCTCGACGTGCCCAACGAGGTCCCGATCGCGTTCTGGCGCGAGTGGCGCTCGCTCGTGAAGTCCATCAACCCTGACGCCTACATCACCGGCGAGATCTGGGTCCCGGCCGAGGAATGGCTGCAGGGCGATGCGTTCGACGCGGTCATGAACTACGAGTTCGCGACCCCGGTCGTGGCGTGGCTGTTCGATCGTGAGCGCCGCATCCCGGTGAGCGAGTTCGACCGCCGCATGGCCGAGGTGCGCCGTCGGCACCCGAGCGAGGCGACGTACGCGATGCAGAACCTCATCGACAGCCACGACACGGATCGCGCGGTCAACATGGCGCTCAATCCCGACCGCGTGTACAACAAGCGCAATCGCGTGCAGGACGACCCCGATTACGACGGGGGCCGGCCGGGTCCCGACGAGTACCGCCGGTTGCGACTGGTGGCGCTGCTGCAGATGACCTACGTGGGGGCGCCCATGATCTGGTACGGCACCGAGGTGGGCATGTGGGGCGCGAACGACCCGCACAACCGCAAGCCCATGCTCTGGCACGACCATGAGCCCTACGGCAAGCCGGGCGAGAACACACCCATGAGCGACCTGCACGCCTGGTACCGCTCGGCGATCGCGCTGCGCCACGCTCACCCGGCCCTGCGCACGGGTTCGTTCCGCACCGTGTTGGCTGACGACACGCGCGACGTTTGGGCTTTCGTGCGCGAGGGCGAGGGTGAGGAGGTGCTGGTGGTGCTCAACGCGGCGCCCCACGATCAGCGCGTCCCGCTGCCGCTCGACCTCGGTTCCGGTTGGCGACCGATCTTCGGTCACGCCCCCGACGGTGCCGCCGATGCGTTCCCCGACGTGCGCCTGCCCGCGAGCGAGGGGCGCGTCTGGGCCCGAGGGGGCGCGTGATGGCCATGGGATCGGAGCTGTTCTCGCGACGTCGGGCGGGCGTGCTCCTTCACCTCACCGCGCTGCCGGGCCCGCATGGCATCGGTGGTCTGGGCCCCGAGTCCCTGCGGTTCGCGGACTGGTGCGCCGACGCGGGCCTGTCGCTTTGGCAGATGTTGCCCATCGGCCCGGTGGGCGGAGGGGAGAGTCCGTACTCGGCGACCAGCAGCTTCGCGGGCGAGCCGCTGCTCGTCTCGCTCGAATGGTTGGCCGAGGACCGTCTGTTGGATCGTCGGCGACTCGCGGCTCCCCGCGCGCTCGGGCGCGGGCCTGCGCGGTTCGCCGAGGCGCGTGCCTTCAAGTGGCCTCGATTCACCGAAGCGCACGAACGTTTCGAGCGCTCGGGCGGGACGGGGTCGAGAGCGTGGCGCATGTTCGCGCGCGTCAACGCCGGTTGGTTGCCGGGCTGGTCGCGGTTCGCGGCGGGGCGCTGGGGCGGACGGCCCGAGCTGCACGCGTTCGTCCAGTTCGCGTTCGCTTCGCAATGGGAACGTTTGCGCGGGCACGCGCGGGAGCGCGGGGTGCACCTCGTGGGCGACCTGCCCATCTTCGCCACGCAGGACTCGGCCGACGTGCGGGATCGTCCCGAGTTGTTCCGCCTCGGTCGCGGGGGGCGTCCGCGCGTGGTGACGGGCGTTCCGCCCGACATGTTCTCGGCCGAGGGGCAGTTGTGGGGCCACCCGCACTACGCCTGGGCGGCTCATCGCCGCGAGGGCTTCCGCTGGTGGACGGAGCGCGTGCGTGTCGCGCTGACGCGCTTCGACGCCCTCCGCATCGATCACTTCGTGGGGCTGGTGCACGCCTACGAGATCCCGGGCGACGCCGAGACCGCGCGCATCGGTCGCTGGCGGCCGACCCCGGGACGCGAGCTGCTCGGCGCGGTGCGCCGCTCCCTCGGGCCGCTACCGCTGATCGCCGAGGACCTCGGCAACGTCACCGATGCGGTGGTGCGGCTGCGGGAGGACTTCGGGCTGCCCGGCATGAAGCTCCTGCACAACGCGTTCTACGAGGCCGACCATCCCGACCTGCCGCATCGCCACCCGCTCGATGCCGTGGTCTATCCGGGCACGCACGACAACGACACCACGCGCGGTTGGCTGCGCTGGCTCTCCGCCGAGGTGAGGGAGCGGTTCGTCCGGGTGGCGGGGGCCGACCTCTCGCGGCCCGAGGAGGCGCTGGTGCGCATGGCGTGGGGCAGCCCCGCGCGGACCGCCATCGCCGCCATGCAGGACCTGCTGGGGCTGGGGCCCGAGGCGCGATTCAACACTCCGGGCACCCCCGAGGGCAACTGGACGTGGCGGATGGCCCCCCGGGCGGCGGATCGCGCCCTGGCGGCCCGTCTGCGGGCGCTCACGGCCGATTGCGGAAGG
>JBEGJG010000312.1:0-2702 GCA_041184705.1 Candidatus Eiseniibacteriota bacterium | reverse complement strand
CCCGTTGTTGTCGGACTGGAAGCGCGAGGCGAGCACGGCCTACGGCGTGCTCATCCCCGAGGCCAGCATCAGCGGTCGCGCCACGTTCGTGATCGGTCGTGACGGGCGCGTGAAGTGGGTGGACGCCGCCGACGACCTCGACGCCATCGAATCCATCCCGAGCCCCGAGCGCGCGCTGGCGGCACTCGCCGAAGCCTGAGGCCGTGCCCGGGCGCGCCACCGAACCCGGTCCCCGTCCGCGCGTCCTCGTGGCCTTGCGCGACGGCGCCACGGCCCGCGCGCTCGTGCCCGCGCTCGACCTCGCGGGCTTCGAGCCCATCGCGGTGCGCGACCACGAGGGTGCCGAGCGCGCGTTCGGTGAGGGCCCGATCGAGGGTGTCGTCGCCGAGACGCGCGCCCCGCGTCTTGACGGACTCGTGCTCACCGACCTGGCCCTGCGCACGTCACCGTGGGCGTGTGTGTTGCTGCTGAGCACGCCCGCCACGCGCGCGGTGGCGCTCGAGGCGGTGCGCCGTGGCGCGTACGAGTACCTGTCGGCATCGGTCGAGCCTGCGGCGATCGTGGCGGCGTTGCGGCAGGGGATCGATCGGCAGCACCTCGCGCGCCGCGTGGCCGAGATGGAGCACCAACTCGACCGCCACGCCGGCGTGGATGCGTTGGTCGGTCGGTCGCGCGCCATCCAGCGCGTGCGCGAGACCGTGCGTCGCGCGGCCGCGGTGCGCGCCACGGTGTGCCTCGAGGGCGAGCCCGGCACCGGCAAGAGCCTCATCGCGCGCGCCATCCATCTGGCCGGACCGCGCCGAGAGCGGCCGTTCGTGCGCGTGCGCTGCGCCGCGTTGCCGCCCGCACTGCTCGAACTGGAGTTGTTCGGCACGCAGGGTTCGCCGGGCGCGCTCGAACGCGCCGATCGCGGCACGTTGCACCTCGAGGGCGTGGAACACCTCTCGAGCGGTGCGCAGTTGCGGCTCGTGGCGTTCCTGGCCGAGGGGCGTTTCGTGCGCGAGGGCGAGTCCACCACGCGCCGCGCCGACGTGCGCACGCTCGTGTCCACCGAGGTCCCGCTCGAGACGCTCGCGCGCGAACGCCGATTGCATCCCGAGTTGCGTGTGCACTTCGACGTGCTGCGCGTGCCCGTGCCCGCGTTGCGTGACCGACTCGACGACCTGTCCGCGCTCGTCGAGGTGTTCGTGCGCGACGCGAACCGCGAGCACCGCCGCCGCGTGCCCGGCGTGACCGCCGGCGTGCTCGATCGCTTCGCGCGTCACGCCTGGCCCGGCAACGTGCGCGAGTTGCGCGAGACCGTGCATGCGTTGGTGGCCACGCGTCGCGGGCGCGGTCCCGTGGACGTGGCCGACCTGCCCGTGGCGTTGCGCGGCGAGGAGCCGGCCGACGCGGCGCTGGTGATGCGCGTGGGCATGACCCTGGAGTCGGTCGAGCGTCGTCTCGTGGAGGCCACGCTGGCCCACACCGGTGGCGACAAGCCGCGGGCCGCGGCCATGCTGGGGATCGGGTTGCGGACGCTGTACCGGCGGCTGGACGCGTGGGCGGGCGGGGCGGCCACCGCGCGGCCGCGTCCCGCGCGCCCGCGACGGGGCTGAAGGCGGGGTGGGTAGCGGCCGATAATCACAGGGTCCCGCTCTGTCCGCGCAAGGAGGCCCGCCGTGGGTGAACCCGCCGAGTCGCTGCCCGACGATGACCGTGCCGATGCCGTGAAGGCCCGGCCGTCCGTGACGCGTGCCGACTGGTTGGTGGGCGCCGACGAGGGGTTGGGAGCGGAGTTCGATCGCGCCAAGGGTGAGTCGGCTCCGGCTCCGCTCGCGCCGCCGCGCCTCGTGCGCCCCGGTGCGACCGCGCCTCCCGTGGTTCCCACCGTGGGCGCGCCCAAGCCGCTGCCGTCCGCCACCCCGAGCGAGCGCGCCGCGCTGCCGTCGTGGGATGCGGGCGCCAGCAGCGTGCCCATGATGCCGCGTGCTCCCAAGGTGGGCGTGCCCGACCTGGGCGCGATCCCCGAACTGGGTCGCGACTTCCCGATGGACGACGCCGAGGAGCGTGCCGCGACCGCGGCTCGCGTGGCCGAGGAGCAGGCGCGCGCGGCGGAGCTGGCGGCGCGTCCGCACGAACTTGTGCGTCCCGACGAGTTCGCGGTGCCCGAGGCTGCAGCGCCGTGGTGGACGGACGCGTTGGGCGCGCTCCGCACCGATCGTCGCATCCAGGGTGCGGCGCTCGCGGTGGTGCTCGCGGTGGCGGCGTTCGCGCTGTGGCCGCGCGAGGGCAACGTGACCTCGTTGCACAACATCAAGACGCACCCCGAGCGCTTCGTGGACACCGAGGTGCGCGTCTCCGGTCGCGTCTCGGAGGTGTTCCCCGTGGGCGGCAGTTGGGCGTACACGCTGGTGCAGGGCCGCGACACGATCGCGGTCTTCACGCGTGCGCGCGAACCGCAGGCGCGCGAGCGCATCGAGGTGGTGGGCACGGTGAGCCGCGGTTGGTTGGGCGGCGAGTCGCGCGTCGCGATCTTCGAGTCGAACTCGCGGTAGTCGGGCGAGTCTCGCGTTCGCGTCGCTGCGTTCGTGCGGCGCGGGTCGCGGGTTCGTGGTGTCGTGCGGGCGGTGGACCCGGGACTCGCCGTCCTCGCAGGGGACCCGTCGCTACGCTCTCGCCCTGCTGCGGGTGCGAGCCCCGGGTCCGCCTTCAGGACGATC
>JBEGJG010000311.1:0-2702 GCA_041184705.1 Candidatus Eiseniibacteriota bacterium | reverse complement strand
GACCGCGCTGCCCGGACTGGCCTCGGCGGAACTCGACCTGTCGCGCGGGCGTGTGCGCGTGACGTGGGACCCCGAGCGCGTCCGCCTGTCGGCGGTCGCGCGCTTCCTCGACACGCTCGGATACCGCGCCCACCCGTTCCGCGGGGGACGTGCCGACGACCAGCGCCGGGCTGAGGATCGCGCCATGCTGGTGCGCATCGGCGTGGCGGGGGCCCTCGCGGCCAACACCATGCTGGCCGCACTCGCACTCTACTCGGGCTGGTTCGACGGCATGGAGCGCGAGTGGACGCGCTACTTCCGTTACGTCTCGTTGCTCCTCACGGCCCCCGCGCTCTTCGGGCCCGGTCGGGTCTTCCTGCGGGGGGCGTGGGGATCGCTGCGTGCCCGCATGTTGCACATGGACGTCCCGGTCGCGGTCGCGCTGCTCGCCGCGTTCGGTCGCGGCCTCGTGAACACCGTCACGGACCGTGGCCCGGTCTACTTCGACGGGGTCGCGATGCTGGTCTTCCTGTTGCTCGTGGGTCGGTTCCTGCAGCAGCGCGCCGCGCGCGCCGCCGCCGACTCGGCCGAGTTGATGTACGGGCTCGCGCCGGCCTCGGCGCGGGTGCGCGAGGGCGACGGGGTCCGCGACCTGCCCAGCGAGGCCCTGCTGCCCGGCATGATGGTCGAGGTGCGCCACAGCGAGACCGTGCCCGCCGACGGCGTGGTGGCCCAGGGCGAGGGTTCGCTCGATCACGCGCTCCTCACCGGCGAGTCGCGTCCGCGCCCGGTCGTCGTGGGCGACATCGTGTACGCGGGCACCGTGAATCGTGGTCCCACGCTGCTCGTGCGTGTCGAGCGTGCAGGGGAGGACACGCGGCTCGCGCATCTGCTGCGCGAGGTCGAACGCGGGACCGCGCGTCGCGCGCCGGTCGTGCGTACGGCCGACCGGCTCGCGGGTGCGTTCGTGGTCGTGGTGCTGCTGCTCGCGCTCGGAACGTGGGTGTACTGGCGTTCACTCGATCCCTCGGCCGCACTCGATCACGCCATCGCGCTGCTCATCGTGACCTGTCCGTGCGCGCTCGCGCTCGCCACGCCGCTCGCGGTGACGGTCGCGATCGGGCGTGCCGCGCGGGCAGGCGTGCTGGTGAAGGGCGGCGACGCACTGGAGTCGCTGGCCGTACCGGGCACGCTCGTGCTCGACAAGACCGGCACGCTCACCGAGGGCCGTCCCGTACTGGTCGAGTGGCAGGGGCCCGAGGTGCTGCGTGCATGGGTGCTGGGGCTCGAGGCGCACGCGACCCATCCGGTGGCCGCGGCGTTCGCCGAGGCGTGGCCCGACGTGCGTCCGGCCGCAGCGAGTGACGTGCGCGTGCGGGTCGGGGCCGGCGTCACGGGGACGATCGCCGGGTGTGCGGTCGCGGTCGGCTCCCCGACCTGGATCCGTTCTCTCGTGGGGCCCGGTGACCCGTATGCCACGCAGGGGCCCGCCGAGGGCACGAGTTCGCCCGTGTGGGTGGCGGTGGACGGCCGCGTGGTCGCCCGTGCCGCGTTCGGGGATCGCGTGCGTCCCGATGCGGAGGCCACGCTGGCGCGCCTGCGGGCCGAGGGCTGGCATCTGCGTCTGCTGTCGGGCGACGACCCGGCGGTGGTGGAGGCCACGGGGCGGGCGCTGGGCTTCGCGGCCGACGAGATGCGTGGGGCGGTGTCCCCCGAGGGCAAGCGGGCCGAGATCGAGCGGCTGTCCGCGCACGGTCGCGTGGTGATGGTGGGCGACGGTGTCAACGACGCCGCCGCCATCGCGCGTGCGACCGTCGGTGTCGGTGTGCGGGGCGGGGCCGAGGCCTGCCTCGCGGCGGCCGACGTCTACCTGTCGCGTCCGGGGCTCGCCGCGCTCGCCGCACTCACCTCGGGGGCGCGCCGCACGCTGGGTGTCATCCGCGCGGGCCTGGGGTTGTCGCTGGTGTGGAACGTGGTCGGGGCGGTGTGCGCGGTGGCGGGGCTCGTGAACCCGCTCGTGGCCGCCATCGCCATGCCCGTGAGCTCGCTCAGCGTGGTGCTGCTGGCCTGGCGTGGACGCACGTTCGACGAAGGTGCCGCATGAGCATCATCGCCGTCGTCCTGCCGCTCGCCCTGCTCGTGGTCGCCGCGGGTGTGGCCGCGTTCGTGTGGGCCGCTCGTAGCGGGCAGTTCGACGACACCGAGACCCCGGCGACCCGCGTGCTGGCCGACGACACCGAGCCGCGCGTGCGTGCGGGTCAGGACGCCGCGCGCAGGGGCGCCGGCGAGGGGGCGGGCGAGGGCTCCGAGCGCTGACCGCGCGCGAGAATGCCGTGCTCGCGTGACACCAGATAGGCCACCGTCCAGGTCCCGAACAGCTGCCAGACCTGGAACTGGTAGATCGGATTGCGCAGGAAGTCGATCTTCAGCTCGTTGAGCGCGAACATGACGAACTGCGTTCGCGCCAGGATCATGAACGCGTCCGGGTAGCTCTCGTGGCGGATGTCGTCGGTCGTCGGCCGGATCAGTCGCCAGATCCCGAACATGAGCGTGAGGAAGAAGATCAGGCCCGGGAAGCCGTAGAGGTTGGCGATGTACAGGTACACGTTGTGCGGCCAGTACCACGAGTAGCCGACCATCTCGTCGTAGTAGGGGCCCTGCCCCAGGATGGGGTGCACGAGCGCACGATTCCACGCGTTCGTCCACGTCTCCTCGCGCGCCTC
>JBEGJG010000310.1:0-4815 GCA_041184705.1 Candidatus Eiseniibacteriota bacterium | reverse complement strand
TCACGGTCGCCACGCTGTCGCTCGTCAGCGCACGTCTGTTGTTGCGCGCCCCCGCGGGTCTCGGCATGGGGCTCGCCTCGGGCGTGCACACCCAACCGGCCGCACTCGCGTTCGCGTCCGAGTCGGCCCGCGACCCGTCGCCCGACGTCGGTTACTCGACCGTCTCGCCCATCGCGACGCTCACCAAGATCCTCGTCGCACAGTTGCTGCTGGGCGGTTAGCGAGCGGACGGCCCGCGAGGGACACCCCGCGAGCCGTCCCCGGACGCCCAAGCGGTCAGAGCGACTCGTGTCCGACCGCGACCAGCGCCTCGTCCTCGGCCGGACGACGATGCGCGCAGATGCCACGCAGCGTGCGCATGACGTCGTGGGCATTGAGGTGCGGACGATCGTGTCGCCAGCCGCTCTGCGTGGCGAGCACGAGGTCGTTCATGGACACCACGCCCACGAGCGTCTGGTCGCGGCCCACCACCGGCAGACGGCGGATGTGCTCGCGCTCCATGACGGCCAGCAGGTCGGCGACCGGGTCCTCGGGACGCACCACGAACGGGGTGCGCGCCATGACCTCCTCGACCTTGCGCTCGTTCGGACGCTTGCCCGTGGTCGCGAGCGCCATGCAGATGTCGCGATCCGTGATCACACCCTTCACCTTGCGCGTCCCGGGCTCGACCACCGGCACGAACCCGCAGTCCGCGTTCCACATGATCATCGCCGCCGCCGCGAGATCGGTGCCCGGCGCGCACGACTCGACCTCGGTCCGCATCACGCATCACGTCCCGAACCTTCATCGTCCCCTCCGAAGTGTCGCCGCGGACCCTCTGCCCGTGCGGCGCGACGGGGAGGGAGTGCATCCGGCGTGCCCCGTGGCCCGGAGCGGGTCGCCCTTGCGGCACAACGGCCTGAACGGCGGACGAGCGGCATGCGGCTGACGGCCCGGCACCGTGCCCTGCCAGCCCGACAGCCGGTGCCGCTCCTTCCATGCACCCGTCGCACCGCCCCCTCGGGCCCGCTTGTCGGGGGTCGGCCCCACGGCCCCGGACAGCCTCGGGACCACCCCAAGGGTATGGATGAACGCACGGCCGTAGGCTATTATCAGCTCGCACTTTGCGTGCAAGCGCATCCACGCGCCCCCACCTCTCCGATCGACCTCAACGTGGAGCCCCCGTGCGCCGACCGACGCTGCGCCAGCTCATCGTGCTGGCCGCCCTCACGCTGATCCCCTCCGCGGCCCACGCCGCCGCCGTGTTCTGGACCAACGCCGCGGGCGGGAATTGGAACGTCACCACGAACTGGTCCACCGGGGCGCTGCCCACGGCCACGGACACCGCGGTCATCGATCTCGCCGGCAACTACACGGTGACGATGAACGTCAACGTGACGCTGGCCGGGTTGCGCGTGAACGGCTCGACCTCGGGCGTGCAGACACTGTCGGCGACCTCGCGCACGATCACGCTCAACGGACCGACCACGGTGGGGGCGCAGGGCGTGGCCTCGCTCTCGTCGTGCACCGTGAACGGCACCGGGGCGATCTCCAACCAGGGTTCGTTCGGCCTCGGGTCCTCGTCGGTCGCCAACGCCCTCACCAACGCCGGCACGCTCACCGTGACGGGCGCGAGCAGCGTCGCCGGTGCGTTCGCGAACCTCACAGGCGGCGTGATCTCCATCCAGATCGTCTCGAGCACCTCGGGTACGCTCACGGTGGCCAACAGCTTCACCAACAACGGCACCCTCGACCTCACCACGAACGCGGGCGCGGTGGGTGCGCCGCTCTTCGCCACGCTCAGCCTCACCGCGGGAACGCTCACGAACGCGCCCGGCGGGGTCATCCGCAGCCTGCCCGGCACGGGAGCGAACCGCAGCCTCTCGGCCGCACTCGACAACCAGGGCACGCTCACGGTCTCGTACCCGCTCTCGCTCGGACGCGCCTCGGCCGTGCACTCGAACGTGGGCACGATCGACGTCACGGGCGGCAACCTCACGGTGTCGCTGTCGGGCGCGGGCACGAGCTTCTCCACCTCGGGCACGGTCAACGTGGCCGCGGGTCGCACGCTCACGTTCTCGGGCGCGAGCGCCGGGGGAGCGGGCAGCCCGGTGAACTACAACAGCGGCGAGCATGGCGAACCCGTCGTTCTCGGGCAGCACGGTGAGCGGCACGGGCACGCTGTTCGTGAGCACCGGCACCACGATGAACGCCACCTCGTCCACGCTGTCCTCGCCCGTCACCATCGAGGGCGGGGCCACGCTCAACCTGACGAGCGGCACGCTCAGCGGCAGCACGGTGAACATCGGCACGCTGGCGCTCGCGGCCTCGACGCAGTCGGGCCCGCTCGACAACTTCGGCACGGTCACCTCGATCGGCACCTCGTCGTCGTCGGGCGCGTTCACCAGCCGCGCGGGCTCCACGCTGCGCGTCTTCTCCGACCTCTCCTCGAACAGCCAGCTCACGTTCGCGAACGGCTTCACGAACAACGGCACGCTCGAACTCATCGCGCTCTACGGCGCCACAGGGATCCGCAACACGGGACTGGGGCTCACCGCGGGTACGCTGGTGAACGCCCCCGGTGGCGTCATCCGGAGCCTCGCCGGCAACGGTGCGGCCGCACGCTCGATCACCGGACCGCTCGACAACCAGGGCCTGCTCGAGGTGCAGTACCCCTTGGCGATCGCGCTCAACCGCCCGGCCTCGAGCAACGCGGGCACGATCCATCTCGACGGCGGCGACCTCACGCTCACGGTCTCGGGGGCCACCCCGGGCTTCAGCACCTCGGGCACGGTGATCGTCCCGACCGGCCGCACGCTCACGCTGACCGGCAGCGTCGCGGGCGGGGCGGGGCAGACGTTCACTTACGCGGGCGGCACGCTGGAAGGCAACGGCACCCTGGCGGCGACCAACGCCACGATCGCCCTCGGAACGGCGCTGACCACGGACTCCCTCGACGTCTCGCTCACCGGCAGCCAGCTCACCGGCGCGTCCGCGATGAGCGTCTCGGCCGGTAGCACCCTGAGCGCGGCGGGATCCTCGATCGTGGCCGCCGCGGTGAACGTGCTCAACGGCGGCACGATGTCGCTCAGCGCCTCCACGGTGAGCGGTGCGGTGGCGGTATCGTCGAGTGGCAACGTGCGGTTGGCCGCGTCCACGCAGTCGGGCCCGCTCGACAACTTCGGCACGGTCACCGCCGAGGGCGCGAGCAACTCCTCGGGCGCGTTCACGAGTCGCGCGGGCTCCACGCTGCGTGTGCAGTCCGCGCCGGGGGCAGGCGCCACGCTCACGTTCGCGAACGGGTTCACCAACAACGCCCTGTGCGAACTCACCACGACCTCGGGTTCCACCGGCATCGCCGCGGCGAACCTCGCGCTCACCGCGGGCACGTTCGTCAACGCCCCCTCGGGCGTGCTGCGCAGCACGGGCACGTTCCAGACGCGCGGCTTCACAGGACCGATCGACAACCAGGGCACGATCGAGGTGAGGTACCCGCTCACGTTCGCGCTCAACCGCCCGGGCTCCACGAACAGCGGCAGCATCCTGCTGCAGGGCGCCGACCTCACACTGGTGCTCTCGGGTGCCACGCCGGGCTTCACCACCTCGGGCACGATCAGCGTGCCGAGCGGTCGCACGTTGACGCTCAACGGCAGCGTCGCCGGTGGGGCGGGGCAGAACCTCACGTTCGCCGGTGGCACGCTCGGCGGCGCGGGCACGGTGAACATCACCAACGCCACGCTGGCGCTGTCGAGCCCGTGGACGATGGACTCCACCACGGTGAACCTCACCACGAGTCTGTTGAACGGCCCGGCCGCGGTCACCGTGTCCACGGGTCGCCTCAACCTCTCATCCTCGACCACCAACGCCCCCGTCACGGTGACGGCTGCCGGCACGGTGCTCTACAACACCTCCACGCAGGCCGGTGCGCTCGACAACTCCGGGCTGGTGGTGGTGGAGGGCGCCTGCACCTCGTCGGGCACGTTCACCACCGGGGCCGGCTCCACGCTGCGCGTGCAGATCACGAGCGGCGCCAACGCCTCGTTGAACTTCGCCAACGGCTTCACGAACACCGCGCTGTGGGAACTCACCTCGGCCGGTGTCGTCGCGCCCGCTCGCACCCTCTCGATCTCGACCACGGCGGGCACCGTGACGAACGCCGCGACCGGCACGATGCGCGCGGTCGCGACCGCGTCGGGCTCGCGCACCGTGACGGCACCGTTCGTCAACGCGGGCCTGCTCGACGTGCAGCAGAGCCTGGCGCTGACGCGCGCAGGACACGCCTACTCGAACACCGGCACGGTGAACATCGGCCCGGGCATCGTGCTCGCGGTCACCGGCGCGAGCCTCACGAACCAGCCGGGTGCCGTGTTGCGCGGCTCGGGAACGCTCACGCTGGGCACGGGCATGACGCTGACGCAGAGCGGCATCGTGCGCCCCGGCACCTCGCCGGGACTGCTGCGCGTCGAGGGTCGCGTCGTGCACACGCCCTCGGCCGAACTCGAGATCGAGGTGGCGGGGGACGATCCCGGCGCGGGCTTCGACGTGTTCAGCGTGCGCGACTCGGTGACGTTCGCCGGCACGCTGCGAGTCCTCGTGTCGTCGCCCTACGTCCCCAAGCCGGGGCGCAAGTACGTCATCTCGCGCTTCTCGCGTCGCTCGGGCACCACGTTCGGCACGGTCGAGGGGCTCGCGTACGGTCCGGGACAGTTGTGGGCGCTCAGCTACTCCGACACGAACCTCGTGCTCGACTGCGTGGACCAGACGTGGACGCGCGTGCACCCCGACGGCACGCCGCCCGTGGCGCGCGCCGGTCACACGGCCGTGTACGACTCCACG
>JBEGJG010000309.1:0-4501 GCA_041184705.1 Candidatus Eiseniibacteriota bacterium | reverse complement strand
CGTCGAGACGCTGCTCGGTTGCCCTCTCAAGTGGGTGCTCGACCACGTCGTACAGCTGCGTTCGTTCGAGAGCCCTTCGGTGGCCGATGCGGACAGCGCCCAGCTGCTGGGCAATCTGCTGCACGAGCTCCTCGACCGACTCTTCGACGCCGGCGTCCCGGCGCCCGATCAGGCCACCCGACTCGCCGAGGCGTTGTTCGAGCGCGATGCCCCGCGCCTCGCCGCACCGCTGTGGTTGCCGGGCAACGAACCGCAGCGCGAGGAGGCGCGGTCCAAGTTCGTCAAGACCGCCCTGCGCTTGAGCCAGCTGCTCCAGCGCACGAAGGCTCGGCTTTCGGCACCCGATTCCTCGGCAAGCCCGACCTCGTGCTCGCCTCGCCGTACCGCGTGCTCGACCTCAAGTGGGGCGGTGCGACCTACCGCCGCAACAGCCTGCATCGCGGGACGGCCTTCCAGTTGGCAGCCTACGCGTACCTGACGCAGGACGGCCCGGTGTTCCCGGGTGTCGCCTACTTCATCATGGGCGCTCAACGCATGTTCACCACCTCGCCACAGTCGTTCCCGAACGCCGAAGCCGTGGTGGGACCGCCGCCCGAGGAGACCTGGGCGCTCTACCAGCGCGCGCATGCGGATCGTTGGCGCGAGCTCGAGACCGGCATGGTGCGCGCCCTCGGTATCGCGAAGGACGGCGAGCGGATCCCCACCGAGACCCGGGTCGACGACGGTGTGCTCGTCGTGGAGCCGCCTTGCGGATTCTGTGATTACGCCACGCTCTGCGGGCGGGCGTTCGCGAAGGGGGAGGCGTGAAGAACATCCATGTCGTCTCCGCCAGCGCGGGTACGGGCAAGACCTACCGTCTCGTCGAGGTGCTCGTGGAGGCGCTCACGCATCCCGAGCGTCCGGTGAGACCGGAGGCGGTGATCGCCACCACCTTCACCGTGAAGGCGGCCGCGGAACTGCGAGAGCGCGTGAGGCGCCGATTGCTCGAGCGCGGTCTCGTGTCCGAGGCACAGCGCATGGCGCTGGCTCGCATCGGCACGGTGAACTCCGTCTGCGGCGGTCTGGTGTCCGATTACGCCTTCGAACTCGGCCTGTCGCCCGAACTCCGCGTCCTCGACGAGGAGGCCGCCGAGGAGGCGTTCGAGAAGGCCCTCTCCTCGAAGGTCGGGAGCACGCGCGACGAGTCGGGCGAGGTGAACGCCGGCAGCGATGCCGTGCAGGCGCTGATAGACCTCGAGGACCGCATGCCCGGCCTGCAGTGGCTCGAGTGCGTGCGTGCGATCGCCGGACACGCTCGCAGCAATCGCGTGGGTCCCGATGAACTGCGCGCCACCGCCGGGCGCAGTCTCGCGGGCCTGATGTCGCATCTGCCCCGACCCGACGCCGACGGTGCACCGCTCGAGCAAGCCGTGTGTGATGCGCTGCAAGCGTTCATCGAGCACCCGCAACTCGACACCACCAAGAAGACGGGGGAGGTCGTGGACGCGGGACGCATGTTCCTCAACGAGCTGGCCGAGGGACGGTTCCCGGCGTGGTCCGACTGGGCCGCACTCGCACGTCGCGAGTCGAAGGTGAGCCAGAAGTCGATCCGCTTCTATGGACCGATTGTCGCTGCGGTCCATGCGATCGAGCGCCATCCGCGACTGCACGAGGACATGGCCACGGCCGTCACCCAGATGTACGAGCTGGCCGCGCAGGCCATCGAGGACTATCAGGCCTACAAGCGCGACTGGGGCCTCATGGACTTCCAGGACCAGGAGCGCCATGCGCTCGACCTGCTCGAGCGCAGGGGAGTTCGACCTTGTGCTGGTGGACGAGTTCCAGGACACCAGCCCGCTGCAGCTCGCCGTGTTCCTCGCGCTCGCCGACCTGGCTCCGCGCAGCGTTTGGGTGGGCGACCAGAAGCAGGCCATCTACGGATTCCGAGGCACGGATCCCTCGCTCATGGATACGGTCGTCGAGACGCTCACCCAGGCGAACGGCACAGCGCTCGACATGCTGCGTCAGTCGTGGCGCAGTCGCGCGAATCTCGTGCGCCTGAGTTCGGAGGTGTTCGCATCGGCGTTCGTCACGCAGGGCATCCCCGCCGAACGTGTGCGCCTGGAGCCGGCGCCCGTCACGCCGGAGCACGACGAACTCGGGGCCTGTGTCGAGGTGTGGCGACTCCAGAACGCCTCGCGTGCGAAGCAGCCCGAGATCGACGCGTTGGTGAGAGGGGTCGGCGACCTGCTCGCGGACGAGACCACGCTCGTGCGGGATCGCTCGAGCGGCGAGACTCGCCGCGCTGAGATGCGCGACATCGCCGTGCTCTGTCGCAGCAATCGCGACGCCGTGCGCGTGGCCGATGCGCTCGAGGCCGCGGGATTCGACGCCGTCATCGGTCGTCCCGGCCTCATGGCGACACTCGAGGCCCGAGTGGTGCTGGCGGCGCTGCGACTGTGGGTGAACGGACGCGATCGCTTCGCCGCCACCGAACTCGGTCGTGTGGTGGCCATGCCGGGGGATGCGGCGGCGTGGTTCTCGCGATTGCTCGCGGATCCCGAATCCGCGTTCATGGACCTACCCGAGGTGCAGCGCGTGGCGGCGGCTCGCGTCGCGACGCCCGCCGCCGGTGTGCTGGCGGCGTTCGACACCGCACTCGAAGCGGTCGGGGTGCGCGAGTTGTGCCTGCGCTGGGGCCACAGCGAGCAGCGTCTCGCCAACCTCGACGCCTTGCGTGGTCACGCGCTCGACTACCTGACGCGCTGCGCGGACGACCAAGCGACACCCACGCTGCCCGGTCTGGTGGTGGCGTTGCAGGCGCTGGCGGGCGATCAGGACGACGAACAGGCCACCGCCGGCCAGAAGGACGCCATCTCGCTCACCACGCTCCACGGTGCCAAGGGGCTCGAGTGGCCCATCGTCATCCTGTACGGGCTCGATCGTCTGTACGAGCCCGACCCGTTCGGGGTGCACGTCATGCCGAACGAGCAGGGCTTCACGTTCGACGCTCCGTTGGCGGGGCGCTGGTTGCGGTACTGGCTGGATCCGTTCGCAGGCAAGCCGGGCCCGTACGGCGGAACGACGTCGCATTCCGGCATGCCCATGCACGAATCCGTGCGGGGCAGTGAGGAGTACGATCTCACCGCACGTCGGGAGCGTCGCGAGTTGCTGCGCTTGCTCTACGTGGGCTGGACGCGAGCCCGCGACCGACTCGTGCTGGCGGCGAAGGCCGAGAAGCTGCTCGCCCATCAGTGGGGCACCATGGTGGACACGGAGGGTCGCCTCATCCTGAGCGAGCCCGAGGTGAGTGGGCCGGTGACCTGGGCCGGCCATGAGGTCGAAGTGACCGTGCGTGATCTCGCCGCGGCCCCCGTTCCGTCGGTCCCCGCAACGCCGGGTTCGGGTTTCGTGGTGCGTGAACCGCGCGCGTTCGCACCGGCTCATGTGAGCCCGTCGGCGATCGAGGTCGTGGGACGCGCCGGCACCCCGGAGCGGCTGGGGCCGCCACTCGACGTGCTCTGGAGCGAGGACTACTTCGAGATCGGCGATGCCTGCCACGCCTTCCTCGCCGGCGAACGACCCGAGGACACCGATGCCGACCGCCAGCGCATGGCGGCGGAACAGTTCGAGGCGTTCGGCGTGGAGGGTCGCGTGCCACCGGGGCGCATGGCCGCGGCCGCGGTGGCGTTCCGGTCGTGGATCGAGGCTCGCTGGCCTGCCGCTCTCTGGCATCGCGAGTGGCCGCTCGTGGCTCGCACGCCGGAGGGTTCGATCCTGCGTGGTTACGCGGATCTCGTGCTCGAGACCGCCGAGGGTTACGTCGTGATCGACCACAAGTGCCTGAGCGGCGGGCTCGATTCCGCGCTCGCTGCGGCCGCGGCCTACCACGGGCAGCTCGACGCCTATGCGGACGTGGTCTCCCGAGCCACCGCCCGCCCCGTCCTGTCGCGGTGGATCCATCTGCCGTTCCAGGGGGTCGTGGTCGAGGTGAGTGCCGCGTCCTGAGTCGCGGGACGGGCCGAAAGCGGAAGGGGCGGTCGGCGCGTGCCGACCGCCCCTTCTTCATCGCGCGCGAACGCGTGTCCTACTCGTCCTCGTCCACGATGATCGGCGCCTGCGTGGTGTAGGGATTCGTCGCGCTGTACGGGCTGTACACACTGCCGTAAGAGCTGTACGGGTTCCGGATGCTCGTCGAGGAGTACGGACTGCCGTATCGGCCGTAGGGGTTCGAGACCGACTCGGGGTCGTAGCGATTCGAGTTGAGTCGCCCCAGATAGGTGCCGTCCTGACCGTACAGACGAGGGCCGCCGGTCGTGTACGGGTTCGACACGCTCTTGGAGCTGTACGGACTGCCGTATCGGCCGTAGGGGTTGTTGATGCTGTTCGACGAGTACGGGCTGCCGTAGGTGGAGTACGGATTGCCCGTGGACTGCGACGAGTACGGGTTCGTGGACAGGCGACCGAGGTACGTGCGCGACGTGGTCGGGCGATTCGGCGTCCAACCGTACGTCGTCTGCGC
>JBEGJG010000308.1:0-2725 GCA_041184705.1 Candidatus Eiseniibacteriota bacterium | reverse complement strand
GGTCGCCGTACATCCCCCCCGGAGGAACCATGGAAGGAACCTCGCACACGCCCGTCTCCAAGCTGTCGAACCCCGACCTCGCGCCCGTCGCCGCGCGGGACCGGACCTGGAACTGGTGGCACTACTGTGCGCTGTGGATCGGGATGAGCGTCTGCATCCCCACGTACACCATGGCCTCGGGCCTCATCGACTCCGGCATGTCGTGGTCGCAGGCCATGTGGACGATCTTCCTGGGCAACACGATCGTGCTGCTGCCCATGGTGCTCAACGCGCACGCGGGTGCGCGCTACGGCATCCCGTTCCCGGTGTTCGCGCGTGCGAGCTTCGGCGTGCTGGGGGCCAACGTGCCGGCACTGTTGCGTGCGCTGGTCGCGTGCGGCTGGTTCGGCATCCAGACGTGGTTCGGCGGGGCGGCCCTCTTCCAGCTCGCGAAGGTCGCGTGGCCGGGCATCGTGGACCTACCCATGGTGCTGCCGTCGTGGGTCGGACTCTCGACCGGTGAGGCGCTGGGGTTCCTGGTGTTCTGGGGACTCAACGTGTGGTTCATCGTGAAGGGCACCGAGAGCATCAAGTGGCTCGAGAGCATCGCGGCGCCGTTCCTCATCCTGGTGGGTCTGGCGTTGCTGGCGTGGGCGTACGTCAAGGCGGGCGGCTTCGGGCCCATCCTGTCGCAGCCCTCCAGGTTCGCCACGAACGCCGATTTCCTGAAGGTGTTCTTCCCGTCGCTCACCGCCATGGTGGGGTTCTGGGCCACGTTGTCGCTCAACATCCCCGACTTCACGCGCTACGCGCGGTCTCAGAAGGACCAGATGGTCGGGCAGGCGCTGGGTCTGCCGCCCACCATGACGCTGTACGCGTTCATCGGCGTGGCGGTGACGAGTGCCACGGCCATCATCTTCCCGGGCGGTGGCGTGGTCTGGGACCCGGTCGAGCTGCTCGGACGCATCGGGGGCCCGGTCACCGTGCTGCTCTCGATGGTGGCGTTGTCGGTGGCGACGCTCACCACCAACCTCGCGGCCAACGTGGTCTCGCCCGCGAACGACTTCAGCAACGCCGCTCCGCACCGCATCGACTTCCGCACCGGCGGGCTCATCACCGCGTTCATCGGCATCCTCATGATGCCGTGGAAGCTGCTGGCCTCCAGTCAGGGCTACCTGTTCACGTGGCTCGTGGGCTACTCGGCGCTGCTGGGGCCCATCGGCGGCATCATGATCGCCGATTACTTCGTGCTGCGGCGCACGAGTCTGGTCGTGGACGACCTCTACCACCGCGGCGGCTGCTACGAGTATCGCGGCGGGTTCAACCCGGCCGCGTTGGTGGCGCTGGTGGTCGGCGTGATCCCCTGCGTGCCGGGGTTCCTCAACGCCGCGTTCCCGCAGGCGTTCCCCGAGGTCGCCCCGTTCCTCAAGAACCTCTACGCCTACGCGTGGTTCGTGGGCTTCGCGCTCGCCGGGGTCGTCTATCTGGCGCTCATGCGTGGGCGCGCCCGCGCCTGACGCGGTCGCGTGTCGGGCCACGCGCCGCGGCCCCGCCGTACCATGGCGGGGTCGCGGCGCGCGGCGCATGATGCCGCCATGCCGGTGATCGACGACATCCGCGTGTTCGGCGACCCCGTGGACCCGGGGGCGCTCGAGCAGATCCGTCGCTGTCGCAAGGACGCGCGCGCCGCCGTGCTCATGGCCGACCACCACCTCGGCTACGCCGTGCCCATCGGCGGCGTGGTGGTGTACGAGGACGCGGTCTCGCCGAGCGGCGTCGGGTTCGACATCGGGTGCGGGAACAAGGCGGTGCTCACCGACATGTCGGGCGCCGAGGCGCGTGCGCGCATCGGGCCCCTCATGGACGACCTGTGGCGTCACCTGTCGTTCGGCATGGGCCGCAAGAACCCGACGCGCGTGGACTCGCCGGTGTTCGACCGCCCCGAGTGGCGACTGCCCGCGGTGCGGCCGCTCAAGGGGCTGGCCGAGTCGCAGCTGGGCACCATCGGTTCGGGCAACCACTACGTGGACCTGTTCACCGACGAGCGCGACCGCGTGTGGGTGGGCGTGCACTTCGGATCGCGCGGGCTCGGCCACAGGATCGCGACGCATTTCCTGCGCGCGGGTGGGGCGCGCGAGGGCATCCAAGTGGAGCCGCTCGTGCTGCGCAAGGGCGCCGCGATGTTCGACGACTACGTGGCGGCCATGACACTGGCGGGCGCCTACGCCCACGCCGGGCGGGACTGGGTGTGCGACGAGGTGGTGCGCCTGCTCGGTGCGCGCGCGCTCGACGAGGTGCACAACCATCACAACTACGCATGGCTCGAGGATCACGGTGGGCGGCGCGTGTGGGTGGTGCGCAAGGGGGCGACCCCGGCGTTCCCGGGGCAGCGCGGCTTCGTGGGCGGCTCCATGGGGGACGACGCGGTCATCCTGGAGGGCGTGGAGTCCTCGCTCTCGCGCGCCTCGTACTACAGCACGGTGCACGGCGCCGGGCGGGTGATGAGCCGCAACGCCGCGCGGGGCCGGGTGGACCGGCGCACCGGGCGCGTGGTGTCCCCGGGGGCGGTGACGCGGACGATGATGCTGGACTGGGTCCGCGAGCGCGGCGTGGAGCTGCGCGGGGCGGGCCCCGACGAGTCGCCGCACTGTTATAAGCGGTTGCCCGAGGTGCTGCGCCATCACGAGGGGACGGTGCGGGTGCTGCACACCCTGCGGCCGATCGGGGTGGCCATGGCGGGCGAGGG
>JBEGJG010000307.1:0-2733 GCA_041184705.1 Candidatus Eiseniibacteriota bacterium | reverse complement strand
ACGAGGTCCAACCCGAGTTCGCGCTCGACATCTCGGCGCTGCCCCGACGGCAGACCGTCGTGGCGGTGGGGCTCGAGGCCGGGCTCCGCTACGTCCCGGGCGAACGGACCGACTGGCTCCTGGGGACGCTGTGATTCACGATTCATTACTGACCCGACCCTCTTGGGCCGGAAGGCCATCCTGCGAGCCCGTGCCCGGTGCCCCCGGCACGGGCTCATCCTCTTGAACGGCAGGGAGGGCGGGATGCCCCGACCCTCCCTCTGAAGGTGCGTCGGGGGGGCTACGGGGTTCGATGGAGCGAGTCTCCGATAGGGCATGCCAAACGCATCCCGCCCGAACACCGTCAATTCGCACGACCGTTGCAGCATGCGTGGGAATGCCGGCCTCCGCATCCCCGAAAGTGGTTGCGCCCGCTCCGGGCCGGTCCATAACATTTCATGGAAACCCCCGCTTCCGGATTCTCCGCCGGAAGTTCTTCCCGGGGGCGTGTGTCCCGCAGCTGCATCCCGCTGGAGTCCACCTCGCTAGGCTCGTGGTCGACGCAACGACCCCGGCTCCATGACCGTGCGATCCACTCGCGCGGTCCGGCGCGCATCCGCGCGACGGAGCCCGAGCACGGCTCGCGTGGCCCCCTCGGCGTCCGGATCCGGGCGCGACGCGGCGAAGCGCGCAGGAGCGCGACCTCGGCGTCCCGAGCCGTATCCCCACTCTCCGCACCGGATCGATCCCCGGAGGCCGGCATGTCCTTCTTCAATCTCTTCCAGTCCCACACCCCGCGTCGTGGTGTCCTCGCGACGCTTCTCGCGTTGACGGCCATGCTCGTGGGAGCACCGTTCGCGTCCGCTCAATCGCAGGACGGAACGATCAACGCCGGCGAGTACGGGACCCACTCGGATGGTCAGAACCGTCAGACGGCGGGTACAGGCACCTGGTACATGTCGTGGGACGCCACGAACCTGTACATCGCCCTCGCAGGGCCGAACACGGCCGAGGGTGCGATCCTCTACCTCGACAAGAACCCCATCGCGCCCCTCAACGGGGGCGCGAACTCCGACGGCACGCTCGTCGGCTTCGACTACGACGGCTCGAGCTTCGCGGCGCTTCCGTTCCGCGCCGACCTCGTCGTGTACTTCAAGGACGGTTACCGCGAGTACCGCACCGCGGACGGTGCGAACGGCTGGTCGTCGCAGACGAGCGGGTTCGGTTCGTACGGCTCGGCCAGCGGCAACCGCGAGATCGCCATCCCGTGGTCGGCCATCGGGGGACAGCCCTCGGCGTTCAACTGGTTCGGTTACGTGGCGTACTCCGGCGGCGGCGCGTACGCCTCGATGCCCCCCGAGAACCCCGGCGCCGGCGGCGGCACGACGATCGGCAACTCCGCTCGCTGGGCGCGCTACTACACCGTGAGCAGCTCCTCGACGGCGCCCTTCAGCCGCAACTCGTACGTGTTCACGGGTGCGTCCGACGAGTCCGGCTTCGGCGCGATCAGCGTGTACGACTTCACCATGAACAGCAGCGGGCGCTCCCTCACGCGTGGTTCGGGCGCCTGGACCATCTCGGGCGACCTGCGTGTGGATGCGGGTACCGTGAACTTCGGCTCCGTCTCGAACGGTGCGGCGGTGTCGGGCAACGTCGTGATCGGCAGCAGTGGCACGCTGACGCTGTCCAGCGCTTCGGGCGGTGACCTCGCGCTCGCCGGCAACTGGACGCGCAACGGCACCTTCAACCCGTCCGGCCGCACGGTCACGTTCGACGGTTCGACCTCCCAGACCCTGTCGGGCTCCACCACCTTCGACGGCCTCACGTTGGCGAACTCGGCCGGTCTCAGCCTGTCGGCCGACGCCACTGTGAACGGTGTCGCGACCCTCGGGGCCCATCGCATCACCACGGGTGCGAACAAGCTGTCGCTCGGCGCCTCCGCCAGCATCAGCCGCACCTCGGGCTACGTCGTCGGCAACCTCGAGCGCGCGGTGTCGAGCGGCGCGGGGGTGAGCCGTTCGTTCGACATCGGTGACGCCTCGAACTACACGCCGGTCCACGTCACCTTCGGCTCGGTCTCGAACGGCACGGGCCTGCTCACCGCCAGCGTGAACGGTTCGGCGGGTTCCCCCGCGGCCGGCTCGAACCTGAGCGCGACCAAGTACGTGAACCGCGCCTGGACGCTCTCCAACAACGGTGTCTCGTTCGACGACTACTCCGCGACGTTCGACTTCGTCGCTGGTGACGTGCAGGGCGGGGCCAACACCTCCGCGCTCGCGGTGGCCAAGAACAGCGGCGGCACGTGGTCGCTGCCCAGCGTGGGCACCCGGACCGGCACCTCGACGCAGGCCACGGGGCTGACGGCGTTCAGTGACTTCCACCTGGGTGAGCTCGCCAACTTCACGATCACGGCCTCGGCCGGCGCGGGTGGCTCCATCTCGCCCAGCGGCGCGCAGACGGTGAACAACGGTGACAGCCTGGCGTTCACGATCACGCCGGACGCGGGCTACAGCATCGCGGACGTCCTCGTGGATGGCGTCTCGGTCGGCGCGGTCGGCTCGTACACGTTCTCGAACGTCACCGCGGGTCACACGATCGCGGCGTCGTTCAGCCTGAACAGCTACACGATCGCGGCCTCGGCCAGCGCGGGCGGCTCGATCAGCCCGAGCGGCAACCAGTCGGTGAGCCACGGCGATAGCCTCGCGTTCACGATCACGCCGGACGCGGGCTACAGCATCGCGGACGTGCTCGTGG
>JBEGJG010000306.1:0-4996 GCA_041184705.1 Candidatus Eiseniibacteriota bacterium | reverse complement strand
TCGGGGTTGGCTCCGGGCACCTCGGGGAAGTGCGTCTGCCGGAACCCGGTCACGGCGTAGTAAGCGAGTGCACCCACGACCACGAGGCCGACCGCGAACACGATGCCGCGGTGGAAGGTGGGCGCGCTGGCCGCGCGCGCGCGCGTGCGTCGCACGGGGCGCGGGCCGGGGTCGAACCCGCTCACCTCGCGCACGGGCGCGGGCGGCGGCGGTGGCGGCGCCGGCTCGGAAGCCCTCGCCGTGGCGGCGGAGTCGAGCGGCACGCCGGCGAGCGGGAGGTTGCACTGCTTGCAGTGGTCGGTCGGCGCGGCGTTCGGGGCGCCGCAGCCCGGGCAGGTGACGGTCTCGGACATGTTCCTGGCCTCGTGTGACGGAGGGGAGCGCCCGTGGGTGGGCGCGGGTCCCGCGCATAGTAGGAGACGCCGCGGCGCCCCGCACCCCGGGCCCGTCATGCCCCGGTGAATTGCGCGTGACACGACGTTCCCGACAAGCCGGTCCTTCCGCGCCCGGGGCCGCTGGATTAGCCTCACCGCCCCCATCCCTCCCGTGGCGCAGCCCCTCGTCGGATCGCCGCGCCACCATCCGGATCCCCGTCGAGGTCCTGCCATCGTGCGTGCATCCCTGTCCCGTCCCGTCTCGCTCCTCGCCCTGCTGGTCCTGTTCGTCGCCCCCGCCGTGCGCGCCGAGGACCTCACCGTGCGCGTGCTGCACACCACCGACCTGCACGGCATGCTCACGACCGAGCCCGGCGGTCCGGCGCGCGGACTCGACCGCGTCGCCACGAGGGTCGCCGCGGCCCGCGCCGAGGGGCCCACGCTGCTGCTCGACGCCGGCGACGCTCTGGCCGGCAGCGCGCTCGTGCGCGCCTGGCGCGAAGGGCCGCGCACCACGCCCGAGCCGGTGATCGCGGCGCTCAACGCGCTCGGCTACGACGCGCTCGCGATCGGCAACCACGAATTCGATCACGGGCGTGCCGCTCTCGACTCGGCGCGCGCACAGGCGCGCTTCCCGTTCCTCGCCGCCAACGTGCTCGATGCGCGCACGCGTCAGCCCGCGTTCGGCACCGCGGTGGTGCGCGTGGTCGGGGGCGCGCGCATCGGCGTGCTCGGGCTCACCACGCCCGCCGTGCCGCGCCTCATGGACCCCGCGCTCGTCGAGGGCCTCGAGTTCGTGGACCCGATCGAGACCGCTCGCCGCGAGATCGCGCGCCTGCGCGGGCCCGAGCGCTGCGCGGCGGTGGTCGTGCTGTTCCATTCCGGCCTCGAGCGCGACCCGTCCGCGCGCGGCGGCGACGCGAAGCCCAAGCCGGGCACGGTGCCGAACGAGGATCTGGGCTACCGCCTCGCCTACGAGGTCCCGGGCATCGACCTGCTCGTGCTGGGGCACACGCACGCGGTCGTGCCGGCGGTGACCATCGGCGGCGCGCTGGTGACGCAGGCGGGGCAGCGCGGCGAGGCCGTGGGCCGCGCCGAGCTGCGCTTCACGCGAGCGTCGAACCTTGCGGAATGGACGCTCGCGGGCCGCGAGGCGCGCGTGCTCGCGGTGTCCGACACGGTCGCCGCCGATCCCACCGTCGCCACCTTGGTGGCACCGTATGCCGCCGCGGCCGACGCGATGCTCGACGAGGTGGTGGCGCAGGCGAGTGCGCCGATCGCCGCCCCGTGGGGTCGGTTCGCCGACCACGCGCTCCTGCATCTCGTGCACCGCTGCCAGCTCGAGGTCTCGGGCGCCGACGTCTCGCTCGCGACCACGTTCGACCCCGCGCTCACGATCCCGCCGGGCCCGGTGCGCCGTCGGGACCTGCTGCGGCTCTACCCCTACGACAACACGCTCGGCGTGGTCGAACTCACGGGCGCCGAACTCACCGAGGTGCTGGAGCACGCGGCCGGCATGCTCGCCCCCTACGAATGGGACGGACGCTCGCCGCTGCTGCGCGACGGCGTCGCGGGCTACCAGTTCGAGACCGCGTACGGCGTCGAGTACGCGATCGACCTGACCCGTCCGGCCGGTTCGCGCATCGTGGGGCTGTCGTGGAAGGGGCGCCCGCTCGCGTCGGACCAGCGCCTGCGCGTGGTCGCGAACTCGTACCGGCTCGCGGGCGGTGGCGACTACCTGCCGCTGCGACGCGCCACGCGGGTGTGGTCGAGCACCGCCTCCATGCCCGAGCTGCTGTACCGCTGGGCCCGCGCTCAGGGCACGCTCACGCCCACGAGCACGACCGCTTGGACGCTGCGTCCCGCGCACGCGGCCGCCCCCGAGCGCGCCCTCGTGGACCGGCTCGTGCGCCGTGGAGCGGCCTCGCGCGCCGAGGTGCTGGATCTCGCGGCCGGACAGCCCGCACGCCGCATGGACCTGCTGCTGGGACTCGCGCGCGCGTTCGAACTGCGCGCACCGCGCGCCTCGGGCACGTGGGGCGACGTGCCGGACTCGCTCCAGACGTGGCTCGACGGGGCCGTCGCGCGTGGCGGGGTCGGCCCGCTCTCGCGTACCGAACGTCTGGCGATGCAGCGCGAGACCACGCTCGGCGAGGCGCTCGAGTGGAGCGAGCGCACCGCACGCGCCCACGGCTACGCGCTCGCCTGCGCACCGACGACCGCATCACGCGCGCGCAGTGGCTGGCCATGCTGTCGAACCTGCGCTTCCCCACCCTGCGCGTGCTCGAGACCACCGACTTCCACGGCGCCATCCTGGGCGGTTCGCGCGACCGACGCTCGCAGCGCCCGACCGGTGGCAGCGCGGCGCTGGCCGCGGCGATCGAGCGCGAGCGTGCGTTCAACCCCGAGGGCACGGTGCTGCTCGACGGTGGCGACATCTTCCAGGGCACGATGATCTCGAACCTGCAGTACGGCCGCCCGGTCGTGGAGCAGATGAACGCGCTCGGCTACGCGGCGGCGGCGGTCGGCAACCACGAGTTCGATTGGGGCGTGGACACGCTCGTCGCGCGCGTGCGCGAGATGCGATTCGCCGCGCTCGGCGCCAACATGGTGGAGCGTCGCACCGGCCGCGTGCCGCGCTGGGCGCGCGCCGACACCACCGTGCGGCGGCGCGGGCTCAACGTGGGCATCGTGGGGCTGGCCTACCCCAACACGCCCAGCGTCACGCTGGCCACGCACGTCGCGCACCTGCGCTTCGACGACGACTCGACCACCGCCGCGAACGTGGCCGCCCGCCTGCGGAACGCGGGAGCCAGCGTGGTGGTGGGCGTGGGACACATCCCGTCCGAGACCGATTCGATGCGGCGCGCGCGCGGCGACCTGCTGCGCCTCGCGAGCGCGCCGGGCGTGGACGCGTGGTTCGGCGGCCACAGCCACAACGTGGTGAACGACCGCGTCGAGGGCCGTCCGGTGCTCATCGCCGGGGCTCAGGGCCAGTACCTCGCGATCGCCGACCTCGTCGTGGACCCGATCGCACGACGGGTGGTCGAGAGCCAGCAGCGCATCGACCTCGTGTACGCCGACGTCCCCGTGGATTCGGCATGGACCGCGCGCGTCGAGCGCTGGAACTCGGGCGTCGCCCCCATCGCCGCCACGGTGATCGGGGACGCCGCCGTGGCGCTGCACCGCCGACGCCCCGAGAGCACGGTGGGCAACCTCATCTGCGACGCGATGCGGGCCGACGTGGGAGCCGACATCGCGATGCAGAACCCCGGTGGCATGCGCGCCGACCTCGACGCCGGTCCCGTCACGCGCGGCGACGTGTACGCCATGATGCCGTTCGACAACACCATCGTGGTGCTGGAGTTGACCGGGGAGCTCGTGAAGCTGGCGCTCGAGCAGTCGCTCGCGGGCGACCGCATCACGCAGGTCGGCGGTCTGCGCTACGAGTTCGACCCGGCCCGCACGGCCCTCGAGCGCATCGTGACGATCACGCTCGCCGACGGCAGCGCGCTCGACCCCGCGCGCACCTACCGCGTGGCGGTGAACAACTTCATGGCCACGGGTGGCGACCGCTACGACGCGCTCACCAAAGCTTCGAAGCGCGAGGACACGGGGCGCCTCATCCGCACCGCCATGGAGTCCTGGGTGCGCGAGCGGTGCGCCGGCGGGCGCTCGTTCGAGGGGCGCGGCGACGGCCGCATCCGATCGCTCGGCCGCGGCGACTGACGCGGACGGCGAAGCGAAGGGCCCCGCACCTCGGTGCGGGGCCCTTCGTGTCACGGGGGTGTCACTCGCGATGACTCAGCGCCCGCCGCCCTCGCTGGCCGCACCGGTCGGCTCGGGCACCAGCGTCACGCCCGTGCGCTGGAAGTAGTCCTTGATGCCGACCGCGAGCTGGTTCGCCATGCGCGTCTGGAACTTGGGGTCCTTGAGCAGCAGGACCTCGCGCGGGTTGTTGATGAACGCGGTCTCGACCAGCACGCTCGGGAACTCGACGCTCTTGAGCACCGCGAACCCCGCTTGCTTGATGCCGCGCGACTCGACGCGACGGTCGGTCGCGATGTGGTCCAGCAGCGTCTCGGCGAGCAGCTGGCTGCGCTCGAGCATGGAGTTGCGCTTGACGTCGTAGAGCACGCTCACCACGTCGTCCTCGGCCTGCGGGGCGACGCCGCCCATCTCGTCGGCGGCGTTCTCGAGGTCGGCGAGGTCCTGGTCGGCCTGATCGGTGGCCCCCTTGAGCGACAGGAAGAACACCTCGGTGCCACTGCCGCGCCCGCGCCGCTTGGACGAGTTGCAGTGGATGCTCACGAACAGGTCGGCACGCACCTTCTCGGCGATGCGGTAGCGCTCGCGAAGCGGGATGAAGAAGTCGCTGTCACGCGTCAGCACGGCCCGCACGCCCGGGATGGCGTTGAGCGTGTCGGCGAGCCGCTTGGCGATCGAGAGCGTGATGTTCTTCTCGTACACGCCCCCGGGGCCGCGCGCGCCCACGTCCTCGCCGCCGTGCCCGGCGTCGATCACGACGATGCGCGTGCGATGCTTCTTCTTGGCGGCGGCGATGGCCGCGAGCCGGCGGTCCTCGTCGTCGCGCGCGCCGGGCCGCGACACGTCCACCACGA
>JBEGJG010000305.1:0-2742 GCA_041184705.1 Candidatus Eiseniibacteriota bacterium | reverse complement strand
CCCAAGCGCCTCAGGGGGCTGTTCACGGGCCCTTTCGGGGCGTCGGACCCGCTCCGGACCGGGGATTCCGCACCCCGGCGGGGACTCAGCGGGCGCGGTCGAACGCGGCCCGGGCTCGGGCCAGGGCGCGCTCACTGGTCGCGGCGGCCTCGGGCAGGCGGCGGCGCACGGGCAACTCGGCGATCTCCAGGAACGCGCAGCCCTCGTGGAAGGCGAGCGAGCGCGCATCGAGCGATCCCGCCCGCTGGGCGTACTCGCGCGTCACCGCCTCGGCGAAGGGCCCGGCGTTCGCGCCCTCGGCCCCGGCCGTGTCGTGCTCCCAGACGAGATGCGCGATCAGGTTGCCGAGGTCGTCGAGCGGGTCGCCCATCGCGGCGCGCTCGAAGTCCACGAACACCGGTTCGCCGTCGTCGCCCACCAGCACCTGACGCGCGTGCAGGTCGCCGTGCACGGGCACGTCGGTGCGCGTCTCGGGCCTTGCGGCGGTGGCGAGTTCGGCGAGGCCCTGCACACCGGGCACCTGCGCGCGCTCGAGCGTCGCGATGATCGCGTGCATCAGCGCGAGGCGCGCCTCCACCGTGCGCACCGCCCCCAGTGCGGGGCGTGCGGCGTGCAGTCCGGTGAGCGCGTGCGCGAATCGCGCCGCTTCGGCGGTGCCGGCACGGATGCGCGCGCGCAGCGTGTCGCCGTGTACCGCGCCCTCCACGTACACGTGACCGTCCTCGAGCGAGCCGAACGGTTCGGGCAACCACGCGGCCGCGCCCGCGGCCCGCCACGCCGTGAGGTCGCGCTGCAGCGCCTCGCCGCGCGCGTCGGCGAACAGGCGCACCACCACGCGCTGCGTGCGGTTCGTCCCGTCGGCGTCGCGCGCGAGCGCGAGATCGGCGAGCGCGACGAGCCGCTGCTCGGGCTTGTAGCGACGCAGTTCGAGCGATGACTTGCGCTCGCGGATGCGGAAGCCCGCGGGCTCGAACGGTGCGAGCGGGGCCAGCAGTCGCTTGAGCCGGTCAAGACTCGCGACCTTGGGCAGCAGGCGCAGGTTGCGATCGTTGGGCAGCAGGAACAGCACCGCGTCGAGCCCCGGGAGCATGCGCACCCCCGCCCCGAGCGGGTTCGCCTCGGCACGATCCCCCGTCCACTTCTCGGCGATCGCCGCGATGCGGTCGGGCGCGCCCCAGCGCGCGTAGCCCATCGTCTCCACCGCCGAACCTGCGGCGTCGCGACCGTGCAGGCGGTAGGCGACCGTGCCGCCGTCGTCCTGCACGCGTCGGTAGTGGATCGCGAGGTCGTCGAGCGCGAGGCCCGTGGTCGCGAGCGTGACGCGCGCCTGCGCGGGATCGAGCAGCGCGGCCGGGGCGGGGATCGCGCTCACGCCGGGATCCCGTGGGGCGTGGTCATTCAGCGCACCTGCCGTGGCGCGGTCTCCTCGCCGAGATGACGGGCGAGGTCCGCGAGGTAGTCCTGCTGTGACCCGTGCAGTCCGAACACGAAACGCGCCAGGAAACGGAGCAACGGGTCGTCGATGAACCCGCGCTCGGTGATGGTGAGCAGCGTCGCGTCCTCGAGCGGTTCGAGCTCGTACGTCCACGTGCCCCCGAATCCCTGTGAGCTGTCGGCGACCGCCGCGACCAGCAGTCGGGGTGGCTCGCGGCGCACGAACTCCAGCGTCCAGTCGCCGTCGTCCCCCTGTTGCAGCCAGACCTCGCGGCCGTCGTGGTCGGGCAGGCGTTCGGTGCGGGTGAGGTCCGAGCGCCACACGGGCTGCGTCGCGACGTCGGAGATCGCGCCCCAGACCTCGGTCGCGGGCTTGCGCAGCGTGAGGCTCGAGACCGCGACGTGGTGACGCGGGAGCAACAAGCCGATGCCGGCGGCGACGAGCAGAGCGCCGAACAGGGCGGCGAGCGCGATCAGGAGCGGACGAACGAGGCGTTTCATGGCGAGGTCACGCTACACGCCCGTTCCGGGGCCCGCCAGCCTCACGCGGGACGATCGCCGGGGGCGGGGAACGCCTCGCCGAGCAACTCGACGAGGTGCACGAATCGCGGGGCCATGCCGCGCTCGGTCGCGCCGCGCCGCATGTGCAGCAGGCAGCCGGGGTTCGAGGCCACCACGACCTCGGGCACCACCGTGGCGACCGCATCGAGCTTGCCCTCGAGCTGCGCGTCGGCCATGTCGGGATGCGACAGGTTGTACACGCCGGCGCTGCCGCAGCACCAGTCGGCGTTGGGCAGTGGCACGAACTCCACGCCGGGCAGCGAACGCAGCAACCGCCGCGGCGCCTCGCGTACGCGCTGCGCATGCGCGAGGTGGCAGGCGTCGTGGTAGGTCACACGCAGCGGTCGCGTGCGATCGTGCGCCGAGGCGAGCGGTGCGGGCGGCTCGGGCAGGCCGTAGTGCGCGAGTACCTCGGCCACGTCGCGCGTGCGTTGCGAGAGACGGTGCGCGTCGGGCGCGTCGTCGAGCAGGTGCCCGGTCTCGCGCAGGGCCGCACCGCAGCCGGCCGAGTCGCTCACCACGAACTCGTCTTCGGTCGCGAACACGCGCGCGTTCACCGCGCCCAGCGCTTTCGCCTCACGGCGCAGGCCCGCGTGCGCCTGCAGCGCGCCACAGCACGTCTGCGCGAGCGGCACCGTGACGCGCAGTCCCGCGATCACGAGCAGTCGCACGCTCTCCTGGTTCTGGCGCGGGAACATGGCGGGCATGATGCACGAGGTGTGGAACGCGACGCGTCCGCGCGGTTCG
>JBEGJG010000304.1:0-2766 GCA_041184705.1 Candidatus Eiseniibacteriota bacterium | reverse complement strand
TCGACGCACACCATCGCGGGCGCGGCCTCGGAGTTGAGCGAGGTGTTCACCAACATGGTGCTCAACGCGGTGGACGCCATGCCCATGGGCGGCGACCTGTGGATCGCCAGCCGCGACGAGGGCGACCACGTCCGCGTCCAGGTGCGGGACTCGGGCATCGGCATGGACGCCGAGACGCTGGCGCGGGTGTTCGATCCGTTCTTCACGACGAAGGACGTGAAAGGCACCGGACTCGGGTTGTCGGTGGCCTACGGCATCGCGACGCGTCACCGTGCGCACATCGACGTGCAGAGCGCGCCGGGGCAGGGCACGGTGTTCACGGTCACGTTCCCGACCGGTTCGGTCGCGCCCGAGGAACCCGCCGCCGCACCGGGCCCGCCGCCGTCCACGCTGCGCATCCTCGTGGCCGACGACGAGGAGTCCGTGCTCTCGGTGCTCACCGAGATCCTGCGCGGCCTCGGGCACGACGTCGTGCCCGCCCTGGGTGGCCCCGCGGCGATCGAGGCGCTGCGCGCGCACACGTTCGACCTCGTGTTCACCGACCTCGGCATGCCCGAGGTGAACGGCTGGGACCTCGCCGCGGCCGTCAAGGCCAAGTCGCCCGAGTGCGCGGTCGTGCTCGTCTCGGGGTGGGGCTTCCAGCTCGAGGAGGAGGCCACGCACTCGCGCGGCGTGGATCTGGTGCTGCCGAAGCCGTTCTCGTTCGAGGACGTGGAGCACACGCTCGCGACGCTGTTCACCCCCGAGGGGCGTCGGCGCGCGGCGTGATCGGCTAGCGCTGCGGCACGCGCCCGCTCACCACGGGCACGAACCACGCCGCGTAGGTGTCGGGGCCGCGCACCGCGCTGCGCATGGCTTCGTAGGCGGCACGCACGTCGTCCACGGTCCAGCCGATCGCACTCGCACTCAACTCGGCGTAGCCGTCGAACCACGCCTCGAGGATGCGGTCGAACGTCGCGCGCGGGACGCGCTCGGTGTCCACCACGACGAGGTCGAGGCGCACGTCCTCGAGCCCGGCCGCTCGCAGCATCGGCACCGCACGTCGTCCCAGGCGAAGGTCGAAGCCGCCCTGTGTCGAGAGTGCGGGTACGACGAGGTGCCAGAAGTCCCGCGGGTCGCGCACGCCACCGGGCGGGAAGTGCAGCAGGTCGTAGTCCTCGGCGATGGTGTGCACCACGCCGCCCGGGCGCGTCACACGCACGAGTTCGGCGAGCGCGCGCTCGGGGAACGGCACGCTCTGCAGCACGTGACGGCACACGGTGAGGTCGAACGACGCGTCGGGCAGGCCGGTCTCGAAGATGCTGCGCGTCTCGAACCGCACGCGCGCACCGAGGTCGGCGTGGCGCTCGCGCGCGATGGCGAGCGGACCGTCGAGCACGTCGATGCCGAGCACGGTGCCCTCGGGCCACATCGTGGCGAGTGCGCCGCACGCCTCGCCCGTGCCGCATCCGGCGTCGAGCACGCGCACCGCGCCGCTCAGCCCGTGACGTTCCACGAGCGGACGCTCCTGCGGCCAGATCGCCTCGAACTGCGCGGCGAGCGTGCGCACCATGGACTCGTGCGCCATCTGCTCGCGCTGCGGATTCAGGTCGGTCACGTCGGGCTCGTCCCCCGTTCGACCTCGGCGCGCAGCGCGGCGAGCGTCTCGTCGGGGGTGGAGGGCGGCATCGAGCAGCCCGGGGCCACCATCCAGCGTCGGCCGCCGGTCGCGGCGAGCCCGCGGCGGTAGGCGGCGAGCACCGCGCCCGGGCCGCGCTGCAGGTCGGTCTCGTGACCGATGCCGCCCACGACCGCGCCGTGCACGCGCGCCAGGCCCTCGGCCAGCGTGGGGTTGCCCGGGGCCGAGGCGTCCCACGAGAACGCCCCCACCGGGTAGTCGGCGAACTCACTCACGCGTGCGTCGCCCTTGCAGACGTGCACGGTGTGGAACGGCGACGCGCCGGCCGCGGCGAGCAGGCGCAGGTCGTAGGGGCGCGACCAGCGGCGCAACTGCTCGGGCGTGACGAACGAGCGCGAGCCCCAGTCCACCGTGGCGAGGTAGAGGCCGTCGGCGCCCGCGCGCATGACCTCGCTCACGTAGCGCTCGAACGTGCGCGTGACCGCCTCGAGTGCGCGCGCCACGCGATCGGGTTCGACGTCGAGCAGGTCGCGCAGGCTCTCGGGCGGTTCGGTGAGTTCGGCGAGGATGGCGATCGGCGTGAACACGGTCTGCAGCAGCGGCACCTCGGCGGGCAGGCGCGAGCGCAGCATGCGCACCGCCTCCAACTGCTCGCCCAGCGCCCCGGTGTCGGGTGCGACCTCACCGATGGCATCCCAGTCGGCGGGTGTGCGCACCGGGTGGTCCGCCACCACGGGCTTGCCCGCGGGCACGTTCGAGTAGTCGTAGCGCACCCCCCACGGTTCGACGTGGTAGTGCTTGCGCGGGTTGAGCTTCACCCAGTCCCAACGGTGACGCTCCCAGCGTTCGAGCGTGTGCGCGACCAGATCCTCGGCGCTCGATTCACGGTCGTACACGTGGCCCCAGAACGAGATCGGCGGCCGGTCGGTGGCGTCCCCTCGGATCGTGGCGAGCACGCGCTCGCGGGAGGTCATGAGCATGACGACAAACTAGTCGTCGTGCGCCGGCCGCACAACGCGCGGTTTCAGACGCTCTGCGCCATCGCACCCGCGGGACGCGCGAACCACAGGTCCAGCGTCGAGCGCGAGTCCATGCGCAGGAGTGCCAGACTCCAGGCCGGGCCCGCCTCGGGGCGCGACGGGAGCGGG